>JAKAJX010000219.1 GCA_021824855.1 Bacteroidota bacterium
GAAGAATCAACTCTTCAATGGTTTCAATTAATATGTTTATTACAAATCCTATATCAAGTCAATTACAGTTTGGTGAAGCAGCATTGAGATTGAAGAAAGTGATTACAAAAACACCACTTCAACTCAATCATAATTTATCCAATAAATATCAGTGCAATGTTTATTTAAAAAGAGAAGACTTGCAAATAGTTCGCTCTTATAAACTGCGTGGTGCTTTTAATATGATGAGCACACTTCCCAACGAAAAACTACAACGTGGTGTAGTATGTGCCAGTGCCGGTAATCATGCACAGGGATTTGCTTATAGCTGCAAAAAATTAAATACTAACGGTGTTGTATTTATGCCCATTATTACACCCAAACAAAAAGTTAATCAAACTAAAATGTTTGGTGGTGAAAATATAGAAATAAAACTCATTGGCGATACATTTGACGATTGTGCCATTGCGGCAAAACAATACACAGAAGAAAACCAAATGACTTTTATTCCTCCTTTTGATGACTATAAAATTATTGAAGGTCAAGGAACAGTTGCCGTTGAAATTTTAGAAGATTTAGCTGCAATAGATTATGTTTTTGTGCCTATTGGTGGTGGTGGTCTAAGTGCCGGAATTGGTACCTATTTTAAAACCATCTCACCAAAAACAAAAATTATAGGAGTTGAACCACTAGGTGCTCCATCTATGACAGAAGCCTTACGAAAAGGACATCCCGTTACAATTGATAAAATTGATAGGTTTGTTGATGGTGCTGCAGTAAAACGTATTGGAGATATTACATTTAATATTTGCAGTAACGTTTTAAGTGATATTCAGTTAGTTCCTGAAGGCAAAGTTTGTACAACAATTTTAAAATTATACAATGAAGAAGCTATTGTTGTAGAACCTGCAGGTGCTCTTAGTATTGCAGCATTAGATAATTACGCCGATAAAATAAAAGGTAAAACCATTGTTTGTATTGTAAGTGGAAGCAATAATGATATTGACCGCATGCCGGAAATTAAAGAAAGATCGCTACAATATGAAGGACTAAAACATTATTTTCTTATTCGGTTTGCACAAAGACCCGGAGCACTAAGAGAATTTTTAAATTGTGTTTTAGGTCCAACAGATGATATTACCAGATTTGAATACATGCAAAAAACCAATAAAGAAACAGGCCCTGCATTGGTTGGAATTGAACTTTTTGATAAAAGAGATTATACTTCGCTTATTAACCGCATGCACTCGTTTAACATAGATTATTCGGAAATTAATAAAAATGATACGCTTTTTGGATATCTTATCTAAAAAAGTGAATATTTTATTGAAAATTTTCATACTGAAATTCCTTTTTTTTGAATATTTTTGATGAAACGATTGCTTGCCTTAAAAGGTATTTTATTCAATTTTTTACTATAACTATAACAACATAATACACGTAAATGGCAAGTACAACAGGACTATATAATGCTGCATTCGAGCACGATGCTTGTGGTATTGGCTTTGTGGCTAATATTAAAGGAAATAAATCGCACCAGATTATTTCCGATGCACTTACTATTTTAGAAAATATGGAGCACCGCGGCGCTTGTGGATGCGAAAATAATACCGGAGATGGTGCCGGTATACTAATTCAAATTCCACACGAATTTTTCTTTGATGAGTGTGTTAAATTAGGCATTCACCTTCCTGCTTTTGGAAAGTATGGTGTGGGCGTTTTATTTTTCCCAAAAGATATTCGCTTAAAAGAAGAGTGCAGAGATATTTTTAATCGCTCTGCCGAAAAATTAGGATTAGAAATTTTAGCTTACCGAAAAGTGCCTGTAAACCAATCTAATATTGGAGCCACTGCTTTATCTGTAGAGCCCGAAATTGAACAAGTATTTATTGCTTGCCCCGATTATATTTCCTCACCGGAAGCATTCGAAAGAAAACTATTTGTACTTCGCAACTATGCAAGTCATACCATTAATAACTCTGTTAAAAAAGATACCATAGGGTTTTACATTGCCTCTTTATCCTATAAAGTTTTAGTATATAAAGGACAATTAACCAGTCTTCAAGTAAGAAATTATTTCCCCGACTTAAATAATAAAAGAATGGTTAGTGCCTTTGGCTTAATCCATTCACGTTTCGCAACCAATACTTTTCCTTCATGGAAATTAGCACAACCATTCCGCTACATTGCACATAATGGCGAAATAAATACATTACAAGGAAATTTAAATTGGCTAAAAACAAGTGAAAAAAGTTTCACATCGCCCTACTTCAGCAAAGAAGAAATGGACATGCTGTTGCCTATCATTTTTGAAGGACAATCCGATTCGGCATGTTTAGATAATATGATAGAATTATTAACCATGTGTGGAAGAACGCTACCTCATGTAATGATGATGCTAATTCCTGAAGCATGGGATGGTAATGAAGATATGAATCCATTAAAAAAAGCATTTTACGAATTTCATGCAGCTTTTATGGAACCTTGGGATGGACCGGCTTCTATCTCTTTTACCGATGGAAAAATAATTGGAGCAACGTTAGATAGAAACGGACTTCGTCCCTCACGTTATTGCGTTACCACAGACGATAGAGTAATTATGGCATCGGAAACAGGAACACTTCCAATCGATCAAAAATTGGTAAAAGAAAAAGGAAGATTACAACCGGGCAAAATGTTTGTGGTTGATATGGAACAAGGAAGAATTATTAGTGATGATGAATTAAAACAAAACATTTGCACACAAAAACCCTACGGCGAATGGCTAAATAAATACAAAATTAAATTAGAAGAATTACCTGAACCAAGAGTTACTTTCTCTCATTTATCGCAAGAACAAATTTTTAAATATCAAAAAGCATTTGGCTATTCAACCGAAGATCTGGAAACTATTATTGCCCCTATGGCATTGGAAGGAAAAGAACCCATAGGCTCTATGGGAACCGATACGCCTTTAGCAATTTTAAGTAACCAGCCACAACATTTAAGTCATTATTTTAAACAATTATTTGCTCAAGTTACTAACCCGCCTATCGATCCAATTCGCGAAAGATTAGTAATGAGCTTAGCCACTTTTGCAGGTAACAATGGTAATTTATTGGTAGAAGATCCATTAGATTGCCATAGTGTAGCATTAAAACATCCTATCCTTTCTAATCATGGATTAGAAAAAATTAGAAGTATTGATACCGGCATATTTCAAGCAAAAACTTTACAAATATATTTTAGAGCCGACGGCAAGCCGGGATCGTTGCAAAGAGGTTTAGACAGGCTATGCCGTTATGCCGTTGATGCGGTAGAAGATGGCTTTGAAGTATTAATTTTATCAGATCGTGCTATTGACAGCGAGCACGCTCCTATTCCATCATTATTAGCCACTGCGGCTGTTCATCATCATTTAATTCGAAAGGGTTATCGCGGGCAAGTGGGTATTATTGTAGAAGCAGGCGATGTTTGGGAAGTACACCACTTTGCATGCTTAATTGGTTTTGGTGCTACGGCTATTAATCCATATTTGGCTTTATCTACTTTGCGTAGTTTAAAAGATACTAATTTTTTAAAAACCGATAAAGACCATGAACAATTAAAGAAGAATTATATTAAAGCTGTATGCGATGGATTGTTGAAAGTATTTAGTAAAATGGGCATCTCCACCTTACAATCTTACCAAGGTGCACAGATATTTGAAATTGTTGGATTGAATAAATTAGTAGTAGATAAATATTTTACCGGTGCTACTTCTCGCATTGAAGGAATGGGATTAGATGAGATTGCCCGTGAAGTATTAGCAAGACACTTTTTTTCTTTCAGCAAAACCGAAATACCGGTACAAAGGTTACCTGTTGGCGGATTATATCAATGGAAACGAAAAGGAGAATTTCATTTATTCAATCCTCAAACTATTCATTTATTACAACAAGCCACCAGAAATAATGATTATCATACTTTCAAAAAATATTCTAAACTGGTTAACGACCAAAGTGAAAAAGCAATTACTATTAGAAGTTTATTAGATTTTAAACGCAATAAACCTTCTATATCAATTGATGAAGTAGAACCGGCAGAAAATATTTATAAACGTTTTGCAACAGGTGCTATGAGCTTTGGTTCTATTTCGCATGAAGCACATAGTACACTTGCAATTGCAATGAACCGCATTGGCGCTAAAAGTAATACAGGCGAAGGTGGCGAAGATGAAATGAGATACGAAAAATTACCTAATGGCGATAGCATGCGCAGCGCTATTAAACAAGTAGCATCGGCACGTTTTGGTGTAACCAGTTTATACTTAACAGAAGCAGATGAATTACAAATTAAAATGGCTCAGGGTGCTAAACCGGGTGAAGGTGGGCAACTACCTGGGCATAAAGTAGATGAATGGATAGGAAAAGTGCGTCATTCAACTCCGGGTGTTGGCTTAATTTCTCCACCACCACACCACGATATTTATTCAATTGAAGATTTAGCACAACTCATATTCGATTTAAAAAATGCCAATAGAAAGGCACGTATTAATGTAAAATTGGTTTCTAAAGCAGGTGTTGGAACTATTGCAGCCGGAGTTGCTAAAGCAAAAGCAGATGTAGTTCTTATTGCCGGGCATGATGGTGGAACAGGAGCTTCGCCTATTTCTTCTATTAAACATACAGGTCTTCCATGGGAATTAGGATTAGCAGAAACGCATCAAACTTTAGTAAAAAATAAATTACGCAGTAGAATTACGGTACAAGCCGATGGACAAATGCGTACGGGCAGAGATATTGCAATTGCAGCATTATTAGGAGCCGAAGAATGGGGCATTGCTACCGCAGCATTAATTGTTGAAGGTTGCATTATGATGAGAAAATGCCATTTAAATACTTGTCCGGTTGGCGTTGCTACACAAAATCCGGAATTAAGAAAAAGATTTACAGGAGACCCTGATCATGTTGTGAATTTCTTCAAATTTATTGTTCAAGAATTACGCGAAATAATGGCTGAACTTGGATTTAGAACAGTGAATGAAATGATTGGACAAGTAGATACTTTACATTTAAGAGAAAATATTACGCATTGGAAATATAGCAAACTCGATCTTTCTCCTATTCTCTATAAAGAACCATCCAGTGAATATGTAGGTTTATATAAACAAGAAGAACAAGATCATGGTATTGCCAATGTATTAGATTGGAAATTATTACAAGCCGCTAAACCTGCCATAGAATCTCAACAAAAAGTTAAAGCAAATTTTGAAATAGTAAATACCGATAGAACAGTTGGTGCAATTTTATCGAATGAGATAACAAAAAAATACCGTTCTGCCGGTTTACCGGATGATACCATTCACTTTAAATTTACAGGAACAGCCGGACAAAGTTTTGGAGCTTTTAACACAAATGGTATAACGTTAGAGATAGAAGGAGATGCCAATGATTATTTTGGTAAAGGAATAAGTGGAGCAAGATTAATCATCTACCCGGCTAAAGAAGCAACTTTTATTCCGGAAGAAAATATCATTATTGGTAATGTAGCTTTTTATGGAGCAACAAGTGGCGAAGCATTTATTCGTGGAAAAGCCGGAGAACGTTTTGCAGTTCGAAATTCGGGTGTAAATGCAGTGGTAGAAGGTGTTGGCGATCATGGCTGTGAATATATGACAGGTGGAAGAGTGGTAATTCTCGGCGATATTGGAAGAAATTTTGCTGCGGGCATGAGCGGTGGCATTGCTTATATATTCGACGTAAGAGGCATATTTGCTAATAATTGTAATAAAGAAATGGTAGATATAGATCCTGTTAATGATGAGGAAGATGTAAATGAATTATTAACAATGATTGAAAAACATTATCAAAATACCGGAAGTACCATTGCCAAATTTGTGTTAGACGATTTTGACAATCAATTAAAAAATTTCGTAAAAGTATTCCCTCAGGATTATAAAAAAGTACTTTCAGAAAAAAAGGAAAAAACTGAAATGAGTAATAAATAATAATGTATTATTCTATTATTATTCAGTGCATTTATTTTACAAACTATAAACCAATATAAGCAATGGGTAAGCCAACTGGTTTTATGGAATTTACAAGAGAATTACCGGCAAAACGTTCGGTAGCAGAACGCGTTCAGGACTATAAAGAATATATTTTATCTTTTACCGAAGAAAAACTGAATCAACAAGCTGCTCGTTGTATGAATTGTGGTGTACCATTTTGCCATAATGGTTGCCCATTAGGAAATGTAATTCCGGAATTTAATGATGCCGTATATGACGGTAATTGGGAAGATGCATACAGCATATTAATATCAACCAATAATTTTCCCGAGTTTACGGGAAGAATTTGTCCGGCACCTTGCGAATCTGCTTGTGTATTAGGCATCAATCAACCGCCAATTACAATTGAAGAAATTGAAAAACACATCATCGAAATTGCATTCGATAAAAATTTTGTACAACCTCGTAAACCAGCTATAAAAACCGGAAAAAAAGTAGCAGTTATTGGATCCGGACCTGCAGGTTTAGCTGCAGCAGCTCAATTAAATTATGCAGGCCATACAGTTACAGTTTTTGAAAGGGATGAAGCTCCTGGCGGGTTATTGCGTTATGGTATTCCCGACTTTAAATTAGAGAAATGGGTAATAGACAGAAGAATAAAAATAATGGAAGAAGAAGGTATTAATTTTAAACTTAATGCCAATGTGGGTGTAAATATTAGTATCAACGATTTATTACGAGAATTTAATGCAATTGTTTTAGCAGGTGGATCCACCACACCCAGAGATTTAAAAGTTCCGGGAAGAGAATTAAAAGGCGTTCATTTTGCTATGCAATTTTTAAAACAACAAAATAAACGGGTAGCAAAAAAAGATCCATTAGCAAATGCACACATAGAAAGTAATATATATGCAACAGATATTTTTGCCACCGGAAAAAATGTGGTAGTAATAGGTGGTGGCGATACAGGCAGTGACTGTGTAGGAACATCGAACAGACAAAAAGCGGCATCGGTTACGCAATTTGAATTATTACCCAAACCGCCAGAAACCAGAACATCAAATATGCCATGGCCTACCTACCCAATGATTTTAAAAACTACTACATCGCATGAAGAAGGTGTTCAAAGAAAATGGGCAGTAGCTACAAAAGAATTTATTGGCGATGAAAAAGGAAACCTAAAAGCACTAAAAATTGTTGATTTAGAATGGAAATATACTGATGATGGTAGACCTGCTGAATTTGTGGAAATTGCAGGTAGTGAACGAGAACTACCTTGTGAACTTGCCTTATTAGCCATGGGTTTTTTACACCCACAAAAAAATGGCTTGTTAGATGAATTAGAAATTGAATTAGATGAAAGAGGAAATGTAAAAGCAAGTGATAAACAATATCAAACAAATATTTCAAAAATTTTTACTGCTGGCGATATGAGAAGAGGACAATCGTTAGTAGTATGGGCAATTAGTGAAGGAAGAGAATGTGCAAGAAAGGTTGACGAATATCTTAATTCCGGAGTATCGGTTTTAGAAAGAAAAGATGCTACTGTGATAACCGCTTAATTGAATTGAATTGAATATTACTGAAAAAAAGTCATCATTCCCATGATGGCTTTTTTTATAATTAATATTTTATTACTTAATTTTTATTAATTTGATAAAAATTATATTTAATTAAATAATGAATATTATATCATTTTTTATATAATTTAGCTATAAATAATAAATATATTTTTATTTATTATTTGTTAAAAATAACTGTTTAAAAAGTAAAGACTATTATAACAATAGATAAAACATTGTACTTTTTAAATACTGTTAACGACTACTTGTTTATACAAGAACAACTATTGCTTCTATATGATACAAAACAGCTATTGCTGTAGTTTAAACACCGAATTAGGAAAATAAAGCTGTTTAATAACTAAAATTAGTACTGCAATAATGCTGTACTTTCATTATTAATCATAAATCAATGGCAATGGTAAAAAAACTATCTGTAACTGTATTAAGTATTGTGTTAGCGATTTGTCTTAAAGCACAAGATTCCACAAAAATCCAGACTCCTACTCCATCAACAGTATTTACTTATTCTATAGATGCGTATTACAGATCTGACTTTGCAGGTAAATCAACCAACAACAAAACCAGCTTCACTAACTCAACCAACTCATTTGAATTAGGAATGGCTTCCATTAGAGTTGATCATAGCTTTGGTAAAATAGCTGCAACAGCCGATTTAGGTTTTGGAAGAAGGGCTCAAGAATTTTCGTACAACGATGGAAGTGGTTTCCCAACCGGTTCGGGCAATAATTACAGTTCGTTAGCTGCTGTAAAGCAAGCATATATTAGTTATGCACCTACCAGCAAATTAAAATTTACCTTAGGCAAATGGGTTACTCATTTTGATAACGAGGTAGTTGATGCTTATGCCAACAGAAATTATAGCATGAGCTATTTATTTACTTATGGTCCTTTCTTTCACACAGGCGTTAAAGCCGATATTTCATTAGGCGGAAAAACTGCCTTAATGGTAGGCATTGCAAACCCAACCGATTTTACAACAACCAACACATCAGCTAAAATGTTTTTAGCACAATTAAGCACAGGAACTAAAAATGATAAATTTAAAGCCATTTTAAACTATCAAAATGGAAGCATATCTAATTATTCTAATGTCAATCAAATTGATTTGATTCTACTTGGAATACTGAGCAATAAATTTTCTATCAACTATGATGGAACTATTGCCAACATTGCAGGTAAATCATGGAATAGTAATGTTTTTTATTTTAACTATGACCCTTCTAATAAATTTGGTTTTACCTTAAGAACAGAATATTTTGACGATACTAAAAATATTGTTGGGGTTGGTAGTTCTGTATTTGCAACTACATTATCTGCTAACATTCACATAGATAATTTAACCATTATACCGGAAATAAGATTTGATAATGCAAGAGACCAGATTTTTTTAAACAGCTCTAATGCCAATACAACCGGTGCAGGCAACTTATTAGTTGCTGCTGTTTATAAATTTTAAAAAATTATTCACCTCTTAAAAAAATGTTTATGAAAAAAATTGAAGCAATTATTCGAACCTCCAAATTCGAAGATGTAAAAACCGAACTAAAAAAAATTGGTATCGACTTCTTTTCATACTGGGAAGCAGCAGGAATTGGAAATGAACATTTACGCGAACACCACAGTTACAGAGGCACTATTTTCGATACACAATATATTCCCAGAATATTTATCTCCATTGTTTTGAAAGATGTTAATGTTAAGAAAACAATTGATTGCATTGAAAAAGCAGCATTCACCGGAGAAATTGGAGATGGTATGATTTTCACATACGCAATCGAAGAATCGGTAAGAATTAGCAATGGTGCAAGAGGCGAAGCTTCTACAGCGGGTCCTGGCGATAACCTTTAATTAAATTAATCATTATCAAAACTTACAACTTATGATACGCAAAATATTATTATTTACTCTATTCCTTTCTTTATCATTCATTGCAGTTACTGCTAATTCTCAAACTACTAAAAGCCCCGACCCAAATGGTGCAACAACCGGAACTGCGGCAGATATTACTGCGGCAAAACCAGGTTCACCAACCACTGCTGAAATTGCCGATCAGGTAGGAAAAAATAAAATTGGCATTAACATGGTTTGGCTTTTAGTTGGTGCTTTTCTTGTGTTTTTTATGCAAGCAGGTTTTGCACTGGTTGAAACGGGATTAACCAGGGCAAAAAATGTAGCGCATACCATGGCAATGAATTTATTTGTATATCCTGCAGGTGCATTGGGATTTTTTATTTGTGGCTTTGCAATTATGTTTGGCGGTATGGGGGCATTAGGAACGCTTGGCGGATTTGATGGCTTAAACCATGAAATATCTATTAC
>JAKAJX010000172.1 GCA_021824855.1 Bacteroidota bacterium
GTAGGCTATGGCGGGCATTTTGCTGCTGCCGGCCTAACCTTATTGCCCGAAAAATTAGAAGCGTTTAAAAATGCATTTGAAGAAGCTGTAAAAGAACAAATAGAACCGCATTTATTGATTCCTGAAATTGTAATTGATGCGGAAATCACTTTTTCTGAATTAACGCAAACCTTTTACAATATCATTGCACAAATGGAACCATTTGGTCCGGAAAATATGCGACCGGTTTTTATTGCTAAAAAAGTTTATGATACAGGCTTTAGTAAAATTGTAAAAGAAAAACATATTCGTTTTGTAGTAAAACAAAACAATACAACCCTTACAGGAATTGGCTTTAATATGGCCGATAAATTTTCGCTGCTGCAAATGAATACACCTTTAGATATTGTTTTTACAATTGACATAAACGAATGGAATGGCGAAAAAAAATTACAATTAAAAGTGATTGATGTGAAGTTGAATGAATAAACAATTTATATTCATTAATGTAATAAAAAAAGGATAACAACTTTCGCTGTTATCCTTTAGTTTTATTTTGATTTCATTATAATCTTACTTCATCAACTCCACACTTCTATTAATAAAGTTGGTTAACTCTGCTCCTTTTAATAAGCCTTGAGAAAGCAAAGCTAAATCTGCCAAATTACGAACTTGCTTTTCTTTCTTTTCAATATCTGCTTCTTTCAATAATGCTTGATAAATAGTATGATTACCATTTATGGTTAAAGTTACTTCATCGGGCATAGTAGCATAAAAAGCAGCCATACCGCCACCAACAGCACCCATATCTTTCATTCTGCGCATAAATTCCGGACGAGTAGCTACAACAGGAGCTGTATCTGCACTTAAGCCTTTCACTTCAACAGTTACATGTAAATCGTTCACAGGAAATTCGAATAATTTTTTTAATTCTTCGGCTTCTGCTTTACTTAATACACTATCATTACTTTCTTGCTTATCAATTAAATTATCAACAATATCTGCATCAACACGCACAAAATGCACATTCTCCCATTTCATTTCCATATTGTTAATAAAAGCAGCATCTACCAATGTTTCCATTTTTACAACCACAAAATTTTTAGCTTTTGCAGCTTGTATATAGGCATCTTGTTGTACGGGATCGGTTGTGTAAATAATTACGTGCTTGCCTTCTTTGTTTTTTTGTAATGCTTCGGTTGTATTTTTATATTCCTCTACAGTATAAAACTTAGCTGTTAATTTCTCTTCGGCAGTTCCATCTTCTTTGGTAACAGAAATAGAGTTTTTATTAACAGCATCTTCCATTACCAAAAACTTATTTGCTTTTTCTAAAAACTTTTCATCCGTCATCATTCCGTATTTCACAAACAAGCCTAAACTTTCCCACTTCTGCTCAAACTCCGTTCTTTCATTTCTAAAAATTTCTTCTAATTTATCAGCAACTTTTTTAGTAATATGATTATTTATTTTCTTCACATTAGGATCGCCTTGTAAATAACTGCGACTTACATTTAATGGAATATCGGGGCTATCAATTACGCCATGCAACAACATTAAAAATTCGGGAACAATATCTTTTACTTCATCGGTTACAAATACCTGATTGCTGTATAATTGAATTTTATCTTTCTGAATTTCGTAGCTCTGCTTAATTTTCGGGAAATATAAAATACCGGTTAAGTTAAACGGATAATCTACATTTAAATGAATCCAAAATAAAGGCGTTTCTCCAAAAGGATATAATTCTCTGTAAAATTTTTCGTAATCTTCTTTGGTTAATTCATTGGGCTTTTTAATCCAAATAGGATTGGTATTATTAATCGATTTTTCTTCCTCATCTTTTTTCTTTTCCTCTGCAACATCTTTAAAATAAATAGGTATCGGCAAAAATTTACAGAACTTTTCTACAATACTTTTTACTCTTTGTGCGTCTAAAAATTCTTTACTTTCTTCATTAATATGTAAAATAATTTTAGTGCCTCTTTCACGTTTCTCAACTTCATACAATTCAAATTCCGGATTACCGTCGCAACTCCAAAACACAGTTGCTTCCTCATCTCTATGACTTTGCGATAATACTTCTACTTTTTCGCTTACCATAAATGCACTATAAAAGCCCAAACCAAAATGACCAATAATATTGGCATCTTTATATTTTTCTAAAAACTCTTCGGCACTACTAAACGCTACCTGATTTAAATATTTATCTACTTCCTCTTTACTCATTCCTACACCACGGTCGGTAAGGGTAATTGTTTTTTCTTTAGTATCTAATTCAACGTCAATTCGTAAATTGTCAATATTGGCTTTTGTTTCACCAAGGCTGGCCAATTTTTTTAGTTTTTGAGAAGCATCAACTGCATTACTTATCAATTCCCGTAAAAAAATTTCATGATCACTGTATAAAAACTTTTTAATAATGGGAAAAATGTTTTCGGTTTGAACCCTAATCTGTCCTTTTTGCATAAAAAAATATTTTGTTACAAGCTTATAATAAAAAATAACCTGTAGTTGCGTCGCACTCTTGTACTGCAACAACAGTGGCAACAGAAAACAAACAAAGTACCAATTTTTTTTTGCTGACAGGATGACAACAAAAAACCCGCTGCCTAAGCAACGGGTTGGCTACTGGGGGTATAGCAAATGCTAGTAGCCTATAATATTTACATTTGTAATTTCAAATGTGGTAGTTTTTTTAGCTCCGGAAACATCCGAACCATCATACCGAAATGCTATATAAAATTTCTTTCCTTTATATGCAGATAAATCAACATTTCCGGAAGAAGTATTGCTACCATAACTTGAAGCATGACCACGACTAATTATTGCCGGTAATTTTGTCCATGTAGCAATAGAAGGATTATTATTTCCCGTATAATCCACGCTAATTAAGGCTTGCAATGTTGCACCATTATCGTACCCATCAATGGTTTGAAAACTTAAATAAGGGTTTATAGTTGCAGCAGGAATGGTAATAGCCGGTGTAATTAACCAACTTACAATAGTTGATTGACCAGAGCCAAAGCCTGAAATTTTTGCATACTTTGAAGTAGATGATGCAACATATCCTGTATATAATTGATTACCTGCTTCTGCAATATTTTTCCATCCTGCAATATTTACAGCAGCATTATTACTTACCGATGAAAATTTTTCAGTAAAAAGATTGATGGGTATTGTATTGGTGCATCGCATATCGGTTAAAACCTGATCGGCGGTATCTCGAACTATCAATTGTTTATTAGCATAATAAACCGAATATATGCCCATTATTGAACCATTTCCCTGCTGCGGTTTTACATTTGAAAAAGTTGAGAAGGCACTAGTACGAACAGCCATAGTATGACCAATACAATTAGTTAAAGAAAGACTAACTGAACTTTTATTTATTGAAGTATCACCAAAAAATTTAGATGTATCTGCCACTGCAAACTGAACATTATTTAACTGTATCAGCATACTTTGCAAAGAATCGTTTAACTGATTAATGGCTACCTCTTTTGGAACAACCGTATTATTTAAACTGCCTTTAATTACATAGTTATCAAACAAAGAAGAAGGAATTCCATTTAGCTGAAGATTAGACAGAGATGAACTATCTACACTTCCGCCCAGTTGAAGCATTCTTCCATAATCGCCCAACCACAATCCCTTACACTTAATAAATACTTGCCTGCCAATAGGGTAAGATGTGTATAAGCCTGTACCATTTAAACTTATTGTAATACCGGCTGTAGCATCTTGAATACAAATTTGTTTATAAAAATTCCCGCTTCTATCATCAGCTACTACAATACCCGAAATAACAATACTGTCATTTATTTTTTCAAAATTTCCGGATACATGCATTGCTCGTAAGTCTTTAATTGATGTGTTAGCTACAATATTTGGAGCAATATATTGCGGAGGTTCATCAAATTTCCGTTCGCAAGAAATTAAAGTTTGAATACCAATTAATATCAAAAAAATATTTTTCATATCTATTTTTTAAAAGTGTAAAGCAATACTGCAGGAGTAGGTTGTTCCGTAGGCATATTGATATTTTGGAGGAAATGTATTGGGATTTTGATTGGCAAAATCGAAACGCAATTGCTCGGAAGCATTTGTAATAATTTGCTGATTATTTAAAAGATTATTTACCGAAGTATTAATGGCAAT
The DNA here is from genome assembly GCA_021824855.1 of Bacteroidota bacterium. Taxonomy (GTDB): domain Bacteria; phylum Bacteroidota; class Bacteroidia; order Chitinophagales; family Chitinophagaceae; genus JAKAJX01. Next base: position 4,141 of record JAKAJX010000172.1, read on the forward strand.
AAAAGAATTTCGTTTTGAAGTAATAGGCGATAAATCAATAGTATAGCCGGCAATGGCATTTAAAAAATATTGTGCAGGCAACTGTTTTTGCGATAAAATATTATTCCATTGCTGAGAATTTTTTGCAATATCCTGAACAGCACGGTAAGTTCTGCGAACGGGGTTAAAGCCCATCCAAAGCCGATTAAAATAATTACCGCTAACACCAACAAAAGCTTTTTTAGTTCGATATTGGAAACCAACACTATACGCCTCTTGTGGCACCGAAGCAACTTTATAATTATTGGTATATACTATATCGTTTGCCAGTACCGAAGCGGTATTGTCGGCTGTAATAGTTGCACGTTGCCTATCATTATAAAAATAATTACCTAATGCGGCAGCCCCAGTTAACCGAAAATGGTTGTTTAATTTAATTTCAAAACCCAATTCGCCACCAAAATGAGTGGTAGCTATATTGGTTAAGGCATAATTAACAAAATTGTGTAAATCATCATCATAATAACTTAACACATCTATTGCATTTTTCTTTTGCGTAAAATATCCGCTTAATCTTAATCGAATTTTTTTAGCGTTTACAATATATCCTGCTTCAGCCGATTGAATGAGTTCGCTGCTTATTGTATCTTGAATTGAGTTTCTGGTTCGGGGAGAAATAAAAACATTATCATAAAAAGGAGCTTTAGTTAAATAAATGGCATTTAAATAAATAAAATTTCTACCATCAATTTTAAAAGTAATTCCTGTTTTAGCTGCATAATTAATAAAGTTTTGTATGGCAGATTTACCAAAAGAATTATCTACAAATAATCCATTTTTAACATTGCCTGTTCTGTAATATTTTGTGTTGCTTATTTGCGATGCAACGAAAAAATCTATATACTTTCCTGTAATAACTGTTTGTAACCAAGCTTGCAAATATTGAAAGTTGATATTATAATTCCAACCATACTTCTCGCCTTGCTGCACAATTTTATTAGGAACAGCTACATCATTTTGTATAGCAGTATTATTGGCAATTACATTTTGTGCAAACTGATTCCAATCAACCCAAAATTTTCCGCCCAACAAATCTTTCACTGTTCTATAATTGTAATTAGTTTGTTGCTGAAATGTAGCACCTGTACTAAGTTTTATTCTTTTAGCTATTAAACTATTATAGGTAGCTGTAGCTGCAAATTGTAATTTATTAAAATGATTTTCTGATAGAATATAATGCGATCGTTTTCCGGTTACCGAGTTACCCAAAATTCCATTGGCATTATTAATTGTTTCTATACTTGCATTGTTAGCATCGTATAATTTTAGCCAATTAATTTGCCGATAATGATCATCATTTATTATTAATTGTTGTATTAATAGTTTTTGAGCAATATTAGTTTGATAGCTGGGCAAATACTTATAATAATCGGGATATGGAGTTGGGGCATTAAACCAATCTAATGCAGTAGCACTTTGTATAGTATAAATAACGCCCGCTGCAACTGTTAAATTATTATGATTATTGAATCGAAAGTCTTGTGTTACAATTACAGTAGGCTGTTGAGTATACGATACGTTGGCATTGCGTTTTATACCATTCTGATATCCCCAAAAAGAGTTGTAATAATGTGTGCCAGATAAAGAATCCATTTCGGGCAAAACCATACTCTGCTTTGTTTTAATTGAAGATGAACCCATCATTGTAACCGATAAGGAATATTTAGAAGAGATACGTTTGCTAATTCCTAAAAAATAATTTCCACCATAAAAATAAGTGCCGGGTACGTAACCTTGATTTGCAGAACGATACTGCAATGCAATAGCAAATGACCATCCTTTTTTATTAATTCCGGAAAAATGCGATAAGAAAAATCCATTAGAAAAGTTTCTGTTAGAAATGGCATATCGAATGGTTGTTTGCCTTTTTTTATTGCTACTACGAGCATCCAAATTTGAGGTTACACCAATACCACCAAAACTAAAATCGGCAGCATTAGCAGCAATGTTTTGTTGTTTATATTGAAGAACAGAATATAATCCGCTCCACGATGAAAGTGCTGTATATCCATTATCAACTTGTTGCATTAATAATCCATTTAAGTACATGGAATTATTATCAGAGGAATATCCTCTCATTCTAAAATAAATTTCACTAAACTGAAATGAAAACTGTGATAAAAAAGGATCATTAGAAGCAGAAAGTATGGGCTGAATATCGGGAGAAGTATTTTCTTTCAAATCACTTTCGTCCATCATTACTATTGGAATATCTGCTATCTGATTTTGCTTTAAATCGGCAATTAAGGAATCGTCTCTCCTATTAATAATACTGTCTTTCAATATTTTGCTTGTCGGTTGTTGGGCAATACAATGCAATACAATTATTGCAAAAATTGCACTAATTAAATACTTCATACTATTAACTGAAATATAAAACCGAGGAGGTAACACAAATTAGAAAAAAAATAATTAAAAACAAATTTTATATCAAAAAATTTTTATTTTTATCTATACACCATTTTCTATGGGTAAACTAATTATCTTTTTTTTTATTTTATTTCCCATACACTTGCTATCGCAAACCCATACCGATTTTAAGATAACGGTAGTAGCTTTTTATAACTGCGAAAACCTTTTAGATACTATTCATCAAAAAACACTATCAACCAACAAAACAAATAATGAGGATAGAGTATTGCTACCGGCAATGTATACAGATAAGTTGAATAAAATTGTAGATGTTATTTCTAAAATTGGCACAGATGATAAAATTGCCACATCCGATGGTGCTTCATTAATAGGATTAGCTGAAATAAATAGCCGATGGGTTTTAGAAGATATCATACATCATCCTTTATTAAAAAATAGAAACTATCAATATGTTCATTTCGACAGTAAAGATGCGAGAGGTATTGATGTGGCTTTTCTCTACAATCCAAAATACTTTGCGGTAGAAACAGCCAAACCACTAACAGTAAAATTAAACATTAAAGAAAAAAAATATTATAGTAGAGATATTCTTTGGATTAAAGGGAAATTAAATGGTGAATTAATGTATCTCTATATTAACCACTGGCCATCCAGATTGGGTGGAGAGCAAGAAAGTGAGCACTTACGATGGAAAGCAGCATTAATTTGCCGTAATCATATAGATAGTATTATTCAAAAAGATTCACTGGCAAAAATTTTAGTGATGGGTGATTTTAATGATGAACCATTTAATTATAGTATACAAAACATATTACGAGGTAAATCTTCTACCACCAATATATCCAAAAACGAATTGTTCAATCCTTGGAATCAATTTTCAAAAAAAGGAATTGGCACATTGGCATTTCAAGATAGCTGGGCATTATTCGATCAAATACTCATTTCTCCTGCACTAATTTCCAAAAACCAATTAGGCTTTTTTTATTATCAATCACATATTTTTAATAGACCCTTTATTACCGAAAATATTGGAAAGTACAAAGGCTACCCAATGCGCAGTTGGGATGGAAATAACTATAGAGGTGGCTATAGCGATCATTTTCCGGTATATATTACGCTTTTAAAAAGGGTAATTAACGCTAATTAAAAAGAGTTTTAAAAGTTTCATCGTCTTTTCAATCAAAACCCCTACTTTTGCAGCCCCAATTCTGTTTTGGCAGAATTATCATTTAAATAAAATGATATCCACTGGGAGAAAACCAATTTATCATCTTAAAATTAAAGTAATGAACAATTACGAATTAATGGTGATTTTTACCCCTGTTCTTTCTGAAGAAGATTTTAAATCGGCTCAGAAAAAATATAAAGATTTCATAGCAGAACACAGTGGTTCTGTTGTGAATAGTAATCCTTGGGGATTAAAATCACTTGCCTACCCAATTCAGAAAAAAACTACAGGAATTTATTGGGTATTAGAGTACACTGCTACTGCAGATTTCAATGAAAAATTGAAAATTCAATTGTTACGCGATGAAAATGTATTGCGTCACATGATTACTAAACTCGATAAATACGCCGTTGAGTACAACGCAAAAAAGAGAAGTGGCGTAACTACAGGAACTGAAAAAGTGGAGGCATAACATGGCAAAAAATGAAATTAAATACCTTACCGCCATTAAACAAGAAAAGCCAAAGAAAAAATTCTGTCGCTTTAAAAAATATGGCATTAAATACATTGATTATAAAGACATTGACTTTTTAAAGAAGTTTATAAACGAACAAGGTAAAATGCTACCTCGCCGCTTATCCGGCAACTCTTTAAAATATCAACGCAAAGTAAGCGATGCTATTAAAAAAGCTCGTCAAATGGCATTGTTACCTTATGTAACAGATTTATTAAAATAAACTTTAGTAACCCCTTCCCTAATCGTGCAATATAAATGTAGCACGAGACAGTCACAATCTTAATTTGATTGGGCGCTTGGGAACTAAAAAAAACAATCATGCAAGTAATTTTAATTCAGGATGTAGATCATTTAGGCGGACGCAATGAATTAGTGAATGTAAAAAACGGATATGCCCGTAATTATCTCATCCCCAGAAAATTAGCAGTTGAAGCCAATCCTTCTAATCTTAAACAATTGGAAGAACGCAAAAAAGTAGCTACCAAAAAAGAAGCTGCTTTATTAGCCGAAATAAATAAAGTAATTGAAGTATTAAAATCATCGCCAATTAAATTAGGCGCTAAAACCGGTACCAGTGGAAAAATTTTCGGTACAGTTACTTCATTACAAATTGCACGTGCTATTCGCGATCAGAAAGGCTATGAAATAGATCGTAAAAGAATTTCAATAAATGATGACGTAAAAGAAATAGGTGCTTACAAAGCAACTATTGATTTCGGGAATGGACATTCAACTGAAATTGAATTTGAAGTAGTATCAGAATAATATAATTTTCATAAAAAAATCCGATAATTATCGGATTTTTTTATAGCTGCTATTTCTATAACCATCATCTGAATTGTAAAAACCAGTTGCATTTTGTTTTCATTTAAAGAAAAAACTTGGTAAAATCATAAATAATTCTCATTTTCGTATTTCCAATAATCAGTTCTTCCATTCGCTTGGGTTTTCAAATAATAAATGACTCAGGGTTTTTGGTTACTGTTTAGTGGTTTTTATTTTTTATTTAATTTCAAAAACATGAACATTTACGTTGGAAACCTGAACTGGTCAATGACTAGTGAAGACTTGCAAAATTTATTCGCTCCATATGGAGAAGTAACTTCTGCTAAAATTGTTACAGACAAATTTAACAACAATCGCAGCAAAGGTTTTGGCTTTGTTGAAATGGCTGATGATGAAGCTGCAAAATCAGCTATCGCAGCTTTAAACGATTCTGAAATTTCTGGTCGCAAAATTGTTGTTAATGAATCTCAACCTCGCCCCGAAGGCGAAAGAAGAAGCGGCGGCGGTGGCGGCGGCTACAAAAAGAGCTTCGGTGGTGGTGGCGGCGGCCGTGGTGGATATGGCGGCGGCGGCGGCAATCGTGGCGGTGGCGGTGGCGGTGGTTTTAATCGCGATCGCGGCGGAAATAGCGGTGGTGGTTATAATAGATATTAGTACCGTTAACAAGTAAGTCGAGCAAAATATTTAAAGGCTAACTAAATAGTTAGCCTTTTTTATTTATACTTTTAGTAGCCCCCATCATTTTAAAAAGCATAATTTTTAAAAATTGATACTGGCTATAAAAAAATTAAAATTAACCTTACTGATATATTATTTTTGCCAC
>JAKAJX010000278.1 GCA_021824855.1 Bacteroidota bacterium
AAGGGTATAATAGGTATTATTTAAAAAAGTTTTTTCAATTATTTTATAATAAATAGCACCAATCCAGTGATAAGCATTTCTAACCGAATCGTTTGGATTATTGGTAAATTCCGAAAAATCAAATAATGGGTATAATCGTAAACTGCCATCGGTTGTTTTCATTTGTATAGCGCCTTTTTGTCGGTAGTACGAAAAATCTTTCATTAATTGCCATGTAAATATTTTAAAAGAACTATCGGGTGCGTACAATTGTGAAACTGTTTTTATTGAATCGAATGAATAATAAAAACTATTAGTAACTTTTAAAGCTTCTACTAAACCTTTTGTAAAACTTGCATCTGCGTGAAAGCGATCTACCCAATCTTCTGCAATAATCATACTATCTGCATAAGGTTTTATTTTTTGCTCTATCTCATACAATTGTTTTAATTCTTGCTTATTTATTCTTTGTGAAAAAGCAATTGTGCAAATGAATAGTGCAACTAAAAATAAATGTATTCTCATTGTTACGTCTTACAATTCTAAGGTACTATGCAATTATTTAAATTAGTAGAGAAAGAGGATGAATTAAAGTTTATTTACTGTTAATTACGTGTTGTGCAAAATCTATTAATGAATTTACTCTAAAGTCAATTAAGGGATGCGGGAAATTAGTTTCAGGATTGGTAGTTGCGGCAAAAACAGTATGGATGTTTGCATTTCTGCCAAATTGCATATCGCTTAGTTTATTTCCAATCATTATAGTGGTTGCAAAGTTAATAGCAGGAAAATCTTTTTTTGCCTGCAAAGCCATTCCTGCATTGGGTTTTCTGTTGGGCGAATCGTCGGATAAATCGGGGCAAAAATAAATGGCATCCACTCTGCCACCGGCCATGGTAATTTCGTGCAACATATTTTGATGAATGATTTGCAATTCGTTGGCAGTAAGTAAACCTTTGCCAATACATTTTTGATTAGTAATAATAACTATTGTTCCAAAAATGGAATTTAGAATGTGTAAGGCTTCTTTTACATTGGGCATAAAAATAAAATCATCCCAATTAAGCACATAATCATTTTTTTTTTCAACATTAATTACTCCATCACGGTCTAAAAATAATGTCCAGCTACTATCTATTTTTTTAAAATCAATCATACATAAAATTGTTGTAAAATAATTGGTACATCATTGGTAAAGAAGAGTTATCAATCTTTCCATAAAAAAGGAAATAAAATAACAGCCAGTGCAATTACCATAATATCTAAACCAATGAGCAATAGTATCATTTGCCATAAGCCATTTTGTACAACCTGCGAAAAAGCAATATTACTTACTTTCATTAGCAGCAATAATTGTGGAATAATTAATGGGAAACCCATAATAGCCATTAAAGCTGCTTGTTGTTGTGCTTTTGCTGCAATAGCTGCCAAAAAAGTAAATACTAAACTTAAGCTGGCACCTCCCAGAATAGTAATGCCAATAAATGTAAATATATTTTGTAGCGGATTGCCTAATAAAATGGTAAAGATGAATAAGCTCATTATACTCATCAATAACATTAAAAAAAGGTTGAAGAGTAATTTAGCAATTATAAAATCTTTTGCACCTGCAATGGAATAAAAATAAAGCATTCTTCCTTTGTTTTCTGCTAAAAAACTTTTGGCAACTGCATTTACACAAACAAATAATTGAATAACCCAAAACAGTGCATTCCATACTGTATCTTCGGGTTGGCCCATGGCCAAATACACTACAAAAATTGTTGAGGCAACATATAATAAAATGCCATAAAAAGTATACTGCTGCCTTGTTTCGAGTAGAATATCTTTTTTTATAAGCGATAGGATGTGGGTAATATTACTCATAATCTTTTTTTGCTGCGCAAACTCTGCAACGAGGTTCGTAAATATCTTTTTCGCCAATAATAACTTGGTTTTTTTGTGTTGTTTTTCTGTAAGAAACATTAGCAATATTTCCGCAAACCACACAAATTGCATGAAGCTTAGTAATATAATCGGCAATGGCTAATAAATTGGGCATTTGACCAAATGGGTGGCCAGAAAAATCCATATCTAAACCCGCCACAATAACTCTTATGCCACGCATGGCCAATGTTTCGCACACGGTGGAAATTTGGTCGTCGAAAAATTGAGCCTCATCAATGCCAACCACATCTACATCTTGCGCTAATAATAAAATAGTTTGAGAATTATCAATAGGTGTTGATAGAATAGTATTAGCATCGTGGCTAACTACTTTAGTTTCATCGTACCTAATATCAATACTTGGTTTAAATATTTCAACTTTTAAATTGGCAATACGTGCACGTTTTAAACGCCTAATTAATTCTTCTGTTTTACCACTAAACATACTACCGCAAATAACTTCAATCCAACCTCTTTTTTCGCCTTTAATATGTGGTTCTATAAACATAGATTGTGAATAATGATGAATAACTTTTTTAAAAAGCTTAGTAACTTTATCAAAACTTAGTAACCCCCAAATGTATTATATAAATGGAAAGAGTAGGAACATTAATTAATAAATTAAAAGATCAGTTTGAACAAAATGTTGAAACAGAAAAACTTTTAATTACTGCACAGTTATTATTAACTGAATTGCAACAAGCCGAAGCTACCAAAATTAATAGTGGTAAAGTTACAGTAGTACTTCCGGGATTTTATGCAGCCAATAATTCAGCAGTTAATATTCAATTTCCTGAAAGTAAACCTAACAAATCTTCCGAGCATAAGCAGGATATAAAATCGGGATGGTTGTTTGAGGAAGATACTGTAATACCCACTTTAGCACATCAGGAAAACAAAGAAATATTTGAATTGAATGATACAATTGCTGAAGAAAAAGAAAGTATTAACGATAAATTAAAAGAAGCCACCACCGAAGTAGCACATGTGTTACAGGGAACACAAATCAGAGATTTAAGAAAAGGCATTGGTATTAATGATCGGTATTTATTTATTAACGAACTTTTTAGGGGAGATGAAAATATGTATGAACGAAGTATTAAAACCATTAATGCATTTAATATATTTCCGGAAGCAGAGTATTGGATACAAAGAGAATTAAAAGTAAAATTAGGATGGAATGAACAAAGCAACACCGTGCAAATATTTAATCAAATAGTTAAAAGACGATTTTCTTGAATATACGCTATAATTTTTTGGGTAGCACCTGCATTGGCAATAATAAAATCTCCTGCTTTTTTTGCTGTTGTATGGTATTGTTCTTCATTCGTAAAAAGTAAATTAAATATTGCTTCAAGCTCTAAAGAATTTTCAATAGAATAAGCACCGCCTTCATTTATTAGTTCAACAGCTTCAATATACTTGTCGTATTCTGGTCCAAAAATTACAGGCTTATTATATACTGCGGCTTCTAAAACATTATGCACACCATCCTCTCCAAACCCTCCTCCAATATAACAAATGGTAGCATATTTATACAAGTTGCTCAGCATTCCTATATTATCTATAATTAGCACATTGGCAGTAGTTGAAGGTTGAGTGCTTAGCCGAGAAAAAAGAATAGCATTTTTATACAGTTTCTTGCATTCGTTTATTCTTTCTTCATCAACATCGTGCGGTGCAATAATAAATTTTATTTCAGGATGTGTGTTGGCATAATGGTTTAATTCTTCATCATCTTCTGTCCATGTGCTGCCGGCTACTATTACTTTATTATTGGCAATAAATTGTTCTATTAATGGAATAGAAGTAAATTGATTGGCAATGGTAATTACTCTATCAAATCTGGTATCACCACAAATGCTGATATTTTTTTCGAAGCCAATGTTTTGTAATAATTCGACCGATATTTTTGTTTGAACGAAAAAATGTGTAAAACAATGCAACATGTTTTTATAAAAGTTTCCATACCACTTAAAAAAAACTTGTTCTTTTCTAAAAATGCCCGATACCAGCAGTAAAGGAATATTTCTTTTTTTAGCTTCGGTTAAATAATAAAACCAATATTCATATTTTATAAAAAAGATAATCTTGGGCTGAACAATGTCGAAAAATTTTTTAGCATGAATTGAAGAATCCATTGGCAAATAAAAAATCCAATCTGCAACTGCATCATTTTTTTTGGCTTCATATCCCGAAGGAGAAAAAAAAGTAATTAATATTTTAAACTGAGCATATTGTTGTTTAAACGATTCAATTACCGGTCGGCCTTGTTCAAATTCTCCTAAGGAAGAGCAATGTATCCAAATTATTTTGGAAGTATTATTGGCAAAAGCAGCTTCAAGTTTTTCAAAAATATTTTTCCTTCCGTCAAGCCATAACTTGGCTTTTGCATTCTGATTACGAATAAGCCATGCAACTTTCGGGTATATAAATAGGAATAAATTATATAAAAATTTCAACAGCTGTAATTTCATACAAATAAACGGAAAATATTAGTATTCTGCTTTAGTAATTGATTTTGAAATTAGTAGGTATGAATGTTTTTTTATTAGCTTTGTAAGCTTAAATTTTTTTATGCATCCTATACAAATGGTAGATACTAAAAATCAGTATCTAAAAATAAAACCTCAGGTAGATTCAGCCATCAACGAAGTATTAGAAAGTGCAGCTTATATTAACGGGAAAGCAGTTCAAGATTTTACTCAATCGCTTAATAATTATATTGGTTCTAAACATACCATACCTTGTGCCAATGGAACCGATGCACTTCAAATAGCCATGATGGCATTGGATTTACAACCCGGCGATGAAGTAATTACTCCTTCTTTTACTTACATTGCTACCACCGAAGTAGTTGCCTTGCTTAAGTTAAAACCGGTTTTTGTTGAAGTAGATAAAGATACTTTTTGCATTAACCCCGAATCTATTAAAAAAGCAATTACTTCTAAAACAAAAGCTATTGTTCCTGTACATTTATATGGCCATGCCGCACCAATGGAAGAAATTATGCAAATTGCTGCAGAGTATAATTTATATGTAATAGAAGATAATGCTCAAGCCATTGGTTGCAATTATACATTTAGCAATGGCACAACTAAAAAAACAGGAAATATTGGTCATATTGGATGTACTTCTTTTTATCCCAGCAAAAATTTAGGAGCTTTTGGAGACGGCGGAGCTATTTTTACGAATGATGATGTATTGGCAAATAAAATAAAAATGATTGCTAATCATGGGCAAAGTAAAAGGTATTATCACGATGTAGTAGGTTGTAACTCCAGATTAGATTCTATTCAAGCAGCAGTATTAAATATCAAATTAAAAGAGTTAGATAATTATATTCAAGCTCGCCAATCGGCGGCTGCATTTTACAGTTCTGCATTTGCCAATCATCCTAAAATTATAACGCCATCAGTTGCAAAATATTCTTCGCATGTATTTCATCAATATACCTTAACTTTAGATAATGTGAATAGAGACGAGTTAATTAGTTATTTAGCTGAGAAAAAAATACCTTCTATGATCTATTATCCTGTACCCGGCCATAAACAAAAAATGTTTAATGCCTTTGATATAGATAATTATCATTTGCCAATTACCGATTGGTTAACCGAAAGAGTTATTTCACTTCCCATGCATACCGAATTAAGTAATGAACAACTTTCGTATATTACACATGAATTTTTAAAATACCTAAACCGATAAGTCTATGAAAATCGCAGTTGTAGGTACCGGATATGTTGGCTTAGTATCTGGTACTTGTTTTGCTGAAACAGGAAATCATGTTACCTGTATCGACATTGATCAAAACAAAATTAATAAGCTATCTAATGGTGAAATTACCATTTACGAACCCGGTCTTGAAAAACTATTTCTCAGAAATTTAAAAGAAGGTCGCTTAAAATTTACCACCAACCTTGCTGATGGTATTGACGGAGCAAAAGTTGTTTTTTTAGCTTTGCCAACACCGCCGGGAGAAGATGGTTCGGCCGACCTAAAATATGTATTAGGTGTTGCACACGATTTGGGCAACTTGCTTTCAGAATATAAAGTAATTGTAGATAAAAGTACTGTGCCAGTTGGTACTGCCGAAAAAGTACGAAAAGCGATTGCCGAAAATTATAAGTATGAATTTGATGTAGTAAGCAATCCCGAATTTTTACGCGAAGGCGTTGCGGTAGATGATTTTATGAAACCGGATAGAGTAGTAATTGGAACAAGATCTGAACGAGCCAGAAAAGTTATGAGCGATTTATATGCACCTTATGTTCGGCAAGGCAATCCCGTAATTTTTATGGATGAAAATAGTGCAGAATTAACTAAATATGCGGCCAATTCCTTCTTAGCTACTAAAATTTCTTTTATGAATGAAATTGCACAACTCTGCGAAAGAGTAGGTGCAGATGTAGATATGATTCGCCGAGGCATTGGTAGTGATGATAGAATAGGAAAAAGATTTTTATTTCCCGGAATTGGTTATGGAGGAAGTTGCTTCCCTAAAGATGTTCAAGCACTAATTAAATCATCAGAAGAAGTAAATTATAATTTTCAAATTTTAAAAGCAGTAGAAGATGTAAATGAAAAACAAAAATTGCATCTACTGCCAAAAATTAAAGCCTTTTATAATAATGATTTAAAAGGAAAACATTTTGCACTTTGGGGTTTAGCTTTTAAACCCAATACCGATGATATACGAGAAGCTCCTGCTCTGTATTTAATTAAAGAACTTACCAAAGAAGGTGCTACAATTGCTGCATACGATCCTGAAGCAATGAATAATGTAAGAAAAGTAGTTGGAGATAAAATTACTTTTTGCGAAAGCCAATATCTTGCCATAGAAAATGCAGATGCATTGATAATTGCTACAGAATGGAGTGAATTTAGAACTCCCGACTTTGAAGTAATTGATAAAAAACTAAAAGCTAAAGTAATTTTCGATGGAAGAAATGTGTTCGATGTATCTCAAATTAAAGAATTAGGCTACCATTATGAAAGTATTGGTCGCCCCTTTTAAATAAAATCCATATTTATGAAAAACAAAAGAATACTAATAACAGGTGCTGCCGGTTTTCTTGGTTCGCATTTATGTGATAGATTTATTAAAGAAGGGTATGATGTAGTGGGAATGGATAATTTAATAACCGGCGATATTAAAAATATTGAGCATCTTTTCCCTTTGCAAAATTTCGAATTTTATCATCACGACGTTTCTAAATTCATTCATGTTTCCGGGCATTTAGATTATATCTTACATTTTGCCTCTCCTGCCAGTCCTATTGATTATCTAAAAATTCCTATTCAAACATTAAAAGTAGGTTCATTAGGTATTCATAATTGCTTGGGGTTGGCAAAAGATAAAGGTGCAAGAGTACTAATTGCATCAACCAGTGAAATATATGGAGATCCGTTGGTACATCCGCAAAATGAATCTTATTGGGGAAATGTGAATCCTATTGGTCCTCGTGGTGTTTACGATGAAGCCAAACGTTTTCAGGAAGCAATGACAATGGCTTATCATACTTTTCATGGTTTAGAAACTCGTATTGTTCGAATATTTAACACCTATGGGCCACGTATGCGATTGAATGATGGAAGAGCATTGCCTGCTTTTATTGGTCAGGCTTTACGCGGCGAAGATTTAACGGTATTTGGCGATGGAAGTCAGACTAGAAGTTTTTGTTATGTAGATGATTTAATTGAAGGTATTTATAGATTACTTTTAAGCGACTATCATTTCCCTGTAAATATTGGTAATCCTAACGAAATATCACTAAAAGATTTTGCTGAAGAAGTTCTTAAATTAACCGGTTCTTCGGTAAAAATTGTATATAAACCTTTACCTGTCGATGATCCTAAACAGCGGCAACCTGATATTACCAAAGCAAAAGAAATATTAGGATGGGAACCAAAAGTTGACCGTGCCGAAGGTTTAAGAAAAACGTACGAATATTTTAAATCTTTACCTAAGGAAGAACTGTTTAAACAGCCTAAAGAATTTACCAGTAAAAAATAAATATGTTGGTTGCAAACTTCATCAACAAAAAAGAAAAAATAGCATTAATTGGATTGGGGTACGTGGGCTTGCCCATAGCCTTAGCTTTTGCAAAAAAGCTATCGGTAATTGGTTTTGATATTAATGAACAAAGAATTGAGTTGATGAAGCAAGGGATAGACCCCAGTAATGAATTAACTAAAAAAGATTTTGAAGGATGTGATATTATTTTTACTAATTCGTTAGAGGTGTTAACAGAGGCAAAATTTTTTATTGTAGCAGTTCCCACACCTGTAGATCAGCACAATGTTCCGGATTTAACTGCTGTTTTAAAAGCTTCTGAAACTGTAGGTAAAGTAATTAAAAAAGGCGATTATGTTGTGTACGAATCAACTGTATATCCGGGTTGTACAGAAGAAGATTGTTTGCCAATAATTGAAAAATTCAGTGGCTTAAAAAATAAAATAGATTTTAAATTAGGATATTCTCCTGAAAGAATTAATCCGGGCGATAAAAATCATACACTTGAAAGTATTATTAAAGTAGTATCGGGTTGTGATGAAGAATCTTTACATGTCATTGCCGATATGTATACTTTGGTAGTAAAAGCCGGAGTGCATAAAGCTTCTTCTATAAAAGTAGCCGAAGCTGCAAAGATTATTGAAAATACACAACGCGATTTGAATATTGCTTTAATGAATGAACTATCTATCATCTTCGAAAAAATGAATATTAATACCTACGAGGTATTACAAGCCGCAGGAACAAAATGGAATTTCCTTAAATTTTATCCCGGTTTAGTAGGTGGGCATTGTATTGGAGTTGATCCATATTATTTAACCTATAAAGCCGCCATGTTGGGTTATAGCTCTCAAATAATTACTGCAGGGCGGTTTATTAATGATGGAATGGCAAAATATGTAGCTGAAAAGGTTTTAAAATATGTATTAAAAAATGCCGAAAATCCCCGATTGGCTAAAATTTTGGTAATGGGTGCAACTTTTAAAGAAAATGTTACAGATATTAGAAATTCAAAAGTGGCAGATGTAATAAAAATATTACAATCGTATCATTTAACAGTGCATGTTACCGATACTTTAGCTAACTCAAATGAATTAGCACATGAATATGGCTTTCATTTAGAAGCACAACTATCTACTGATTATGATGCAGTAATTATTGCAGTAAATCATACAGCTTATATGTTATTAGATGATGCATATTTTTCATCCATTACAAAGCCCAATGCTTTAATTGCCGATTTAAAAGGAATTTATCGTTCTAAAATAAGTTCTCGTACTTATTGGAGTTTATAAAAAAATCTTATGAAACCTTTAATTGTTATTACAGGTAAAAATGGCCAATTGGGCTGGGAGTTAGAGCAATTACACAAAAATTATTTGCATCAATTCAACTTTTTATTTACCGATAGAAATCAACTCGATTTTGCTAAACCCGAAACGATTGCTCATTTCTTTGCAACTTATCAGCCTCAATACTTTATAAATTGTGCAGCCTATACTGCGGTAGATAAAGCTGAAACAGAGCAAGCCGTTGCTTATAAAACTAATGCTCAATCGGTGGGTGAAATTGCAAAAGAGTGTGCTAAAATTAATTGTTCTTTAATAACTATATCTACCGATTATGTTTTTAATGGAAATAGTGTAAGTCCGTATTTACCTAATCATAAAGCCGAGCCCATCAACTATTATGGCTATACAAAATGGATTGGCGAAAAATTAGCCATAGAAAATTGGACTAAAACGCTTGTAATTAGAACTGCATGGGT
>JAKAJX010000088.1 GCA_021824855.1 Bacteroidota bacterium
TTTTTTGCAATAAATAGTTGTCTTGCTGTTCGACAAAATATTTACCAAAATTATCGATATGATGAAAGGCTATTTCTCGATTCTGTAGATCATAAGTTTTTTGAGGATATAAGGAAAATGAATATAAATTTTAAAATTGTATATACACCAATAATACAAAATTTTTTTCAGAGAGGAAAAGATTTAAATGTTTCTATAATAAAGAATAGATTAAGGATTAGGGTTATTGATTTAATGTCGTATAGTCAAAAGAGTATAAAATATACATTTTTAGGAGTTATGAAAGCATTTGGATGGGGAATAGTTTTTAGTTGGAAATGCAAGTCTATGTCGTTGTTAATTATTTGTATAAAACATGCCATTTTAGGTTTCTCGAATAATATAAAATTTTTCATGGGCTTAACAAGTAAAAGAAGTATTCGACTTCAATAAAAGTGCTAATTATGGTGTTCCCTTATTCCATCATTTTAATATTGAAAGAAACTAGATGAAAATCGCAATCATTGGATCTCGTGGTTATCCCTATGTTTATAGCGGGTATGAAACATTCGTAAATGAAGTTGCTCCAAAATTACACGCCATGAGAATTGAAGTTCATGTATACTGCCATAAACCTTTGTTTAAGATCAAGCCTAAACAATTCAATGGAATTTATCTTCATTATATACCATGTATAAAATCTAAAAGTTTAGGCCAGCTATCTAATTCCTTTTTAAGTACAGTTCATGCAATTTCTTGCAAATATGACGCTTTGCTTTATGTTAATTCTGCTAATGGTATATTTGGTTTTTTAACTAAATTATTTCGTATAAAAACAGCTATAAATGTTGATGGTATAGAATGGCTTAGGCCTAAGTGGAAAGGGCTTGGGGCAAAAGTCTTTTACTTTTCCTCCAGGATGGCTACGAAATGGATGGATGTTATTATTACAGATGCAGAGGAAATGCGTAAAGTATACTTGGAAGAATTTAAAACAGACTCTAAAGTGATTGCGTATGGAGCTAATGTAAGGTATTCCACGCAGCCGGAGCTTATAAAAAAGTGGGACTTAAATGTTAACGACTACTATTTAATAGTTGGTAGATTGATTCCTGACAATAATGCACTATTAATTATAAAAGAGTTTATACAATCAGTATCAAAAAAAAAGTTAGTTATTGTTGGTGATGTTCCGTATGAAGATGAGTATGCAAGAAATATAAAGCTTATTCAAGACGAGAGACTTATATTCACAGGATACATCACCAAGTCGGATGAATTAGCCGAATTGTATCATCATTGTTTTGCTTATTTTCATGGTCATGAGTTTGGAGGCACTAATCCTACCTTATTAAAAGCATTAGCGTATGGTTGTGCTGTAATAGCCTTGGATACTGTTTTTAGTAGGGAGGTTTTAAAAAATGGGGAGTATGGTTTATTTTTCACAAAAAAAGATAGGTGTTTGAGTTCCCAAATACAAGAAATTGAGGAAAACGATTCTTCTCTAATTGCTCTAAGAGAAAAATCTAGAAATAGGATTGTAGAGAATTATACTTGGGATAAAATTGCAGGTCAATATTTTGAGCTTATTAATAGAATTGCCAAACCTAACTAGATTAATGAATAACGAATCATTTATCTATAAATCAGCTATCCTATTTATTAAGTTAAGTAAAAAATGTATTATCTGAATTAAAAGTTAGTCGGTTTTATCATGCTTCGTATTCCCAAATCATATTATAGTATTAAATTATTATTCGATTGTATAACAATAACGCTTGCTTTTAGTTTGGCACACCACTATGTGTATGCTTTGTATGTGGGGAAATATTTAGTCAATAAAATGTTGCTGTTTATTTTATTAAACAGTTGTTTTTCGTGGTACATTATATCTAAATTATTGCCCCTGTATGAGGAGTCGAGATCGAGGGTTTTTGCTGCCGAAATGGTTGTTTTACTGAAAGCCATTATTGCACAAGTAATTGTTACCGGGTTTGTGTTATTTTTCTTTTTTGAACAATCCGTTTCTGCCAGACATTTTTTAATTATCTATACGTTTGTATTAACCATATTGATACCCATAGAAAGATTAATTATTCGGTATGCCGCTGCACACAAAAGAGCGGCGAAAGGTTGGAATACTAAAAATGTTTTAATAGTAGGTGCCGGACAATTGGGCATGCAATTTTATAACACAATCATAAATAATGCAAAATTCGGCTATCAAATAATAGGTTTTGTGGATGACACTAAAAAACCTTTTTTAAATGGCCAATATTTGGGTACTATTGATGAACTGGAAACCATTATACAACAATATGATGCCGAAGAGGTAATTGTGGCATTGCCCAACAGTGCTATTGCCAAAATAGAAAAAACCATTTATTTGAGCGAGCGATATGCTAAAAGAGTGCGTATTATTCCCGATTTTTATCGTTTTGGATCGGGGCATTTTAAAGTAACCAATTTTGGCGATTTTCCTTTAATTACTGTTCGTTCCTTGCCCTTAGATGATGCAGAAAATAAAATATTTAAACGAATAATAGATATTTTTTTTACTGCTTTACTGCTTATTTTTTGTTTCTCATGGTTAATGCCTCTAATAGCGATATTAATTAAGCTTAATTCCAAGGGACCTGTATTTTTTAAGCAAGAGCGATGGGGTTTAAATAATAAAAAAATAGTGTGTTATAAGTTTAGAAGCATGGTAATAGATAGTAAGGATATAGATGACAATGGAAAGTACCTGCAAGCCACCAAGAATGATAGTAGAATTACTATGGTAGGAAAATTTTTACGGAAAACCAATTTGGATGAATTGCCACAACTAATTAATGTATTATTGGGAAACATGTCGTTGGTGGGCCCCAGGCCACACCCCATACCATTAAATATGGAATCGAAAGATTTAATACAACATTATATGTTACGGCATTTGGTAAAACCGGGTATTACCGGATGGGCACAGATAAATGGCGCTCGTGGCGAAACCGATACTACCAATAAAATGCAGCAACGGATTAATTTTGATTTGTGGTATATTGAGAATTGGAGTATTTGGTTAGATTTTCAAATTATTACACAAACCGTGATTAATATGATAAAAGGTGATGCAATGGCTTATTGAATGAAATAGGTAGGAACATAAAATGGATCAATAAAAATAGTATTAAAGTTCTGCTGTAAGGCAGAACTTTTTTTATGCTGTAGAGCAAAGCAACTGTTATAAATGGAGCTGGAAGACGGGAATAAATTTTTATTTAAATAACCATGAAAATACAGAATAAGTAATTATATTTGTTATAGCCCCCGTTAGTTGCTTTTAATTTAATTGTTTATTGTATGTCAAAATCTATATTGCAAAAACGGGAAAATATGACCGAACTTACCACTGCCAGTTTTTATGCGGCTAATTTATTTCCTATACAAGCTACTGTTGCATTACAAGCTGAAAAAGCGAACACAAATATTGTAAAACGATTAATAGATGTGGCAGTTTCTTTGTTGCTGTGTATAGCAGTATTTAGTTGGTTGTTTCCAATAATTGCACTACTAATTAAATTAACCTCTCGAGGACCTGTATTTTTTAAACAAAAAAGAACAGGTTTAAATGGTAGGCATATAGAATGCTATAAGTTTAGAACTATGCAAACAGGTTGTGTAAGTGTAGATGCTGATGGTAAATACTTGCAAGCAATAAAAGATGATCCTCGCACAACTTGCATTGGAAAAATACTTAGAAAAACCAGCATAGATGAGTTACCACAATTTTGGAATGTATTGATTGGCGATATGAGTATAGTAGGGCCCAGGCCACACCCTAAGGAATTAAATAAAGAATGTGAAGGTATTGTTGAAAATTATCATTTAAGAAATTTGATAAAACCCGGTATTACCGGTGTGGCACAAGTAAAAGGATTTAGAGGTGCTACACCTGATACGCAATTAATGCAAGAAAGAATTAACCACGATATATGGTATATACATAATTGGAGTATTTTTTTAGATATACGAGTGATGGTACTTACCTGTATGTATATGATAGTAGGAGATGAAAATGCATATTAAGTGCGAATGATAGAGATAATTAGTTACACATTTACCAATAATACCGCAGAGATAATTTGGCATGTACATTTAAAGTAGAAGTAATAGGATTGTTATTGAAGGAACTAAAATTAGCCCATTCATAATTATTAGAATTAATAATGCCCAATTCTCCATTGAAGTACCATTGTTTATAAGGAAAAGAGATATGGCCAATTATGGAATAATCAATCCATGGGGTTCCTTTAAAATTTGTATAAGTGGAAATAAGCCGATAGAAATCATTATTGTGAACATATCTTTCCAACAAAACTCCCCATTTTTTTTCTCCATTCAATAAACTAATATTCAGCATTTCACTTTCTGCTCCTACGCCTATTCCTGCTCCCATCATTTGTCCCTGATTCGTATAACCATCTCTTACTTGATAATGTGCGTACCAACCCTCTTGTGGGCGAAGTGTTAAATAGCTTTTCGAATATCCAATTTGAGCTATCTCGGTTTGTATATCAATCACACTTTTTTCATCAATAGGAATTAATTTTCTAATACCTGCCACTATAGCTTCTGAATGATCTGGAGATGTTACAAAGTCTCTTAAATTGGCAGAATTATCATTCCTGCCCCATTCCACATAAAATTCTGTATGGGCTTTAGGAAGTAACCATCTGGCGAAAAAGGCAATCAGTTCATCACTTTCATTAAGCGTTACTTGAGAGCTATAATTTTTAGCGATATTTAAACCTTTAAAAACAGGCAAATATTTAGTGGTAAAAGAACCGGATAATTTAGAATTGTATTCATAAAAAACGC
Source organism: Bacteroidota bacterium (assembly GCA_021824855.1). Classification (GTDB taxonomy): domain Bacteria; phylum Bacteroidota; class Bacteroidia; order Chitinophagales; family Chitinophagaceae; genus JAKAJX01. The sequence goes on from JAKAJX010000088.1 coordinate 4,840, forward strand.
GATCAACGCCAAGATATAGCCCTTTAATCCATTTTGGCTGCCAAGTAATAATTAATCCATTAATATATCGCCAATCTTTTAGTTTAGGTTCATACAATCTTTGACCATTATAAAAGGAAGTCGCTCCGCCTGTAGTATGAATATTCCCATAAAAAGTTTTACTGGTATCCGGAGGAGATATTCCTGAACTTTCTAATTTTCCTCCAATAAGTTCAAACTCAAAATTACCTATACCGGTTTTAATGGGTTTATTAGTATGAATGGTTAGGTGTAAAAAGCCAGGTGCAGAATTGCTCATCAGTAAAGAGTTTCTATATCCTGGTCCCCACCAAATATTTTCGGTAGAAATACCTGCAGAAATTGATTTAAAATTGAGTAACAAATTAGACTGGCCTGAATATATTTTTTTGTAAGTATCATTTCCAAACTTTTCAGGATTATCTATTCTGTTAATAAAAGAATACATATAAGCCCATAAAGTATCTGAATTAGGTGCAAATGCGGAAAAGTTATTATTGGCTGCATATACCATTTCGGGTTTTAGTTGCAGGCTGATAATTCCCCATCGGAAATAGAATCCTGTACTTACCAATGTTTGATATCCTTTGGCAGGAATCATAGCACCATCATTCCATCCGTAAGGGTGATGACTGTTGTATTGTTGTACCCAATCGAATGGGAGCAATTGTAGTTTGCCTTTTATTCCCAGAAATTGAAAAGGTTGAGTAGGTGTTGCAGTAAAACCAGGGTCTGTAATTGGGTAATTACTGTTAATGGGTCTAATGGTAAAAGAACGAATATCAGAATCGCCCTTTAACTGATTAATTCTGTCAATATCATCCTGCTGTATATTATCAACAGGAATTGTTTGTGCCCAGCTTTGGTTAGTTTTGGCCATTGTGAGTAGAAATAGAGCAATAAATAGTATAAAAAATTTATTCATTATAATTAATATCGGTAATGGATGTTAAAGTTACTGGTATTATTTTTTTTATAACCGGCTTCATATTATATCTCTCTATTTTCCATTTAGATGTTCTTGTTGATATACTTTTTGTTTATGTGTTGCCATTCTTGCTAAAAGAAATATATTTAAAAGCGATAAATAATTGCTATGTTTCCATGAAAATTTAAAAAGTCATATCCATATTGGAAAAAAGAAGAACCTTCTATCACATACCACTCATAATTTAAAGAACGACTTATACTGCCTTCGGCATTAATGTAGAAGGATTTAAATTGCCAGCCTATATGAGCTGTGGTATTCATATCTACCCACTGCCTTTGAAATTCGCCTGTTTGTGAAAAATAATTATAATAAAAATCATTATTGTGTACAATTCTTTCGAAGCGAAGACCAATTTTCTTAAATCCTTGAATCCAGCTAATATCAATAGTTTGACTACTTCCTCCGGGCCCAATTCCGGCTCCTATTATTTGCCCATCATTGGTATAGCCTTGCCGAACATAAGAGTTGGTATACCAGCTTCTTGCACTTTTAATTAAATCGGCTGAGGGTAATTCTAATTGTGCAATTTCGGCGGTAAACGCAAATCGGCTTTTCTTGGCAGTAAGGTTAGAGAGTTTTCTTAATCCAACAATATATCCTCTTGGATAGTTTTGATCGGTAATAAGGTTAATGATATTAGCCGGTTTATCATTTCGGCCATATTCGGCATATAATTCAGTATTTTCTTCCGGCATCACATATCTAATAAAAACAGAACCTAATGCTGCTTTTTGATTGTTTTTAGCTGCTGCAGAATTTACCCATCCGTCCACAGGTAAAATATCTGCGAGACCTACGTTTTGGTGATAGAGATAAGATGCTTTAGAGAAGCCAAGAAATAAACCTTTTATCCATTTTGGTTGCCAACTAACAACCATACCGGTAAAATATCGCCATTGATTTATTTTAGGAATGTATAAAAAACGGCCATTATACGTTCTGTTTGTATCGAGAGGTGGAATATTGGAGGAATTGAGCATACCACTCATTACTTGAAATTCAAAACTGCCAATAGGAGTAGTTAGTGGTTGAGTAGTGTGAATATCGGCATGTAAAAAACCGCCAGCATTATTACTCATAATTAAGCTATTTTGAATACCGGGTCCCCACCAAACATTTTCAGTAGAAATACCAATAGCTAAATTTTTTGGATGAAAATAAAAAGAAGATTGACCGGGTAGTATCTTTTTATATGCTTTTGTGCCATATTTTTCAGGATTATCAATTGTATTGAGCCATTGGTAATAGGCGTTCCAAATTACATTAGGGTATTCTGTTGGGAACGTGGAAAAACTAAGATTTTGTGCATATAATATTTCGGGTTGCAGTTGAAGGGTAAATTTTCCAAAAGCTGCATAAATACCTCCATTAAGGTAAAGCTGTAGTCCTTTTGCAGGTATCATTGCACCATCAGTTATTCCAAAAGGGTGATGACTATTTATTTCGGAAATAACAGTAAGTGGTAAAAATGAAAAAAAATGTTTAGTTTTTTTAGTAAGTAGGATAGGTGCAATTTTGTTTTGCATATAAAGTGGTTTTATGCAAAATGACTGGGAAGGGGCAGCAGAATCGGCTAATTGTTGATTGCGTAAATAATCGTTCAGTAAATCTTTTTCTAAAGAAATAGTTTGTGCATGAAGAAAAGGAGATTGCATTACGTTTAAAAATAGTATTAGTAACGTTATAATTAAGTGTAAAGAATAACTATTTTTTTGATGGTGATAGTTCATGAAAAAATATTTCTTTGATAATAATGCAACTTGTGTATTACCTAATTAAAACCAGTATATCATTTTTATAATTGGTAAAAAAAGAAGATGAATAACACATTAATGCATTGGCTTATTTTTTTTTAAATCTTTCATAGAAAATAATCCTATTATTGTTACAGTTAATCCCAATAAACCACCTATGATAGTTGCCCAATACCATTTTAATTTATTTACTTTTAAGGGTAGTTCGGGATAATCTACAATTTGAATGGTTGGTGTTTCTTGAATAAGTGCGGTTTTACTAACCTCCAAATTTTTCACTATTTCGGTATAGATAGCAGATAAAACCAACTTATCTCGAGCAGATATTTCGGCAGTAACGGAGGAGGTTGTGTATGCCGGGTTAAGGTCAATTAATTTTCCGGTTTCGGCAGATGAAACATAAGTTTGTTTATTTAATAGCATCCCAATACTATCGGCTCTTTTTTGTAATCTTTCAACATTTCTTTTTAATCTGTTGGTCTTAGTATCAACATAAAAGTCGGTAGTTATTTTCAGTAATCTTTCGCAAAAGAGTTGAGTAAATTTTTCATCACGAGTAGTTGCTTCAATTTCAAAAATATTAAGTTTTTTATCGGGCTTAGAAATAGTTAATTCATTGTCGGTAATGCGACGAATTAATACTTGCAATAAACTATCTTCTAAGCGAAGTTGTTTATTTTTCAAAGGATAAAAATTAATTACTTTCCCAATATCTTCGTTTTTTTTCCATTTCTCTTTTAAGTGATAGATTGAGGCATATTGATCGGCCAAAGTAGTGGTGGTATCGCAAGAGTCGCAGTAGGGAGTTAATAAAGTTTGTTTAACAAAGTGGCTGCTTCTCAAAAGTTCCAAAACATTATCTCCACCAATAATGCCCGAAGCACCCGATAATCCGGTAATATCAAATCCTAATTGACCTGCAAATGCAGAAGCCAATGAGCCTCCGGTTGTTTTTGCATCTTCTACTACAAAGGTAAGTTTGGCTGTATAGGTTTTTTTATAGATAAAAAAATAGCCTATACCCAGAATTGCTCCTGCAATGATGCCACTTAAAAGCCAATTTTTTAGTTGAAGTATTTGCAAAAGGGTACTAAAAAAATCGGTTACTATTTTTCTAAAAGAAAATATAGGTTCATTTTCTACATCGTATGATTCATATTCTTCCTGATTTGGCATATAAGCTTCTTTGTAAAATAAAATTATTTATAATAATTTAATATTATGGTAATAATCTGATGATGGTAACCATAGCAGCCAAAGAAGTTAATAAAGTAGTAATCTCGGTTAAACTCAAAAATTTCCTTCTTATACCATCACCTTCGGGAACTACAATTTTACTGCCCGGTAAAACACGTGGATAGGTTCTGAAAAAAAGAAAATGTTTTGTTCTTTTATTCATTCCATTACTATACTGTACGTATGATTTATTTAGATAACCTTTATCAGAAATACCTCCGACAGCAGAAATATAATTAATTAATCTATTAGACTGGTAAGCTACAATTTGCGGATTAAATACACCACCTGTTACTTCTACAAATGACTCTGATTTAGGTATATAAATACTGTCATTTGCTTGTAATAAGAATTGGTTATTTTTTTGTTCTTGCAGTAAATCAATACCTACTCTTAAACCTTTTCTGAATACTTTAACATTAGCTAAAGCTCCAAAATTGGTTAATCCTCCGCTTCTATCTATTAAATCTTTCAGTGTTTCATCTCTTCTTTCAATTTGATAATCTCCCGGAAATAACACTTCGCCTCTTATTTTGGCACTACCAAGTGTATGATAATTTAAAAGACGTGGTACAAAAATATTGTCAAGAGGTTGTAATTGAAATTGATTGTTGAATGAACGGTTAAGCGAGTCGAGATCAATTCTAATAATATCTACAAGTCTATTCGAAAGTGTATCCGATTTGTTTTTATTTATACGAGATATTTCTATACGATGTTGTGCTGCTTCGAAACTAAAACCACCGGCAAGGATAATAGCATCTGTGGCTGTCATTCCTTCTCTGTAAACAAATGCTCCGGGAGTTC
>JAKAJX010000089.1 GCA_021824855.1 Bacteroidota bacterium
CATCTACTATTTACCAGTTAATTTCTAAAGAAATCAATAAAACATTATCGAATGTTTTAAACAAAGTATTTCATGATAAAAGATTACATGTAGATATTGGTACATCGGTATACAACAGCACTAACTTATTGCAAAACATAAATGGCGGTAGTGGTTATGTAACCACCAACGGATTTGATAGAAGTCGTTTTAATTTAAAGTTGGGCTATAGTTTATTTAATGACAAAGTTGTAATTACGGTAGGTGGCGATTTAGATATGAATATTGGAGCTACTGCCAACTTGCCTACACAATGGTTACCCGATTTTAATGCCGAATGGTTTTTTACAAGTGATAGAAAATTAAGAATTATATTTTTCAGCAAAAATAGCCTCGACTATGGAGCTTCTACAACAGGCAATGCATTCGGAAAACTTAGTAGGCAAGGTGTAGGTTTATCGTATAAAAAAGATTTTGAAAAATTATTTGCTACCAAACAAGAAGATATTGAATTTAAATCGGCAGCAAGTGCCAACACCAAAAAAGAAGGAACAAATTAAGGCAATATGCCATCGGGAACTTGTTTACAATTTTTTAATCGATATACATAAAAAAAACGAACAACTTTTCCGCCACGGATTTGGTTATATACAATTGGCTTTTCAATTGTAGAAAAATATCGGCCATATACTTCATTAACATTAGTAGGAACATTAGAAGGAACAATGCAATAAGCATCATCACCTTCATGTAGCTGATAGCGTTTTTTATTTAACCAGGCAAACTTATGTACATCTTCTAATTTACCTATTGCAATTAGTTGCAAGTTGGCTTTTCGAGCAACATAAAATTCAATATGCCCTGCAGGAAACCACTTATTAGCTAATATTACCACGTTGGAAGGCATTTTACCCGATTGAATATCGGCTTTTACTAAATTGTTAAACTCATTTCCAAAAGTTTTCCAACCACTTAAATCTAATGTAGGGCAATATTCTCCATAGTTTTCTTCCTTTTGGCTTCCTAAATTAAAGGGTGCAAATTTTATAAGAAATACCGATACAAGTAAAACAAAGCCTACTAAAAAACCGGCATATTTAATATAGGCCGGATATATTTTCTTATCCGATTCAATTTCTAAATATTTTGCTGCAATAAAAAATAAAGGAATAAAAGCTGGTCCACTCCAATGCGGCAACGTTTCATTAAATAACGATATTCCCCAAAATAAAAATATCATTGGCAAACTCATACATAATAACCAAGTAGTTGTAACCGAAGAAAACATGTTTCCTCTTCGAAAAAGATATACCACAGAAACAAGTAACAAAATAAAAATAATAGGGTTTTGATAGGCAAATTCGCCAGCCAATTCATGTATAAAAGAGTTCAATAAAATATGATGATGTGCTACTCGCTCCGAATGAAATTTATAGGTAATAAAATCGTTCTGCACATTCCAATAAACTATGGGTAATAATATTAATAAAGTAATTAAAACAGCCGCATATAAACGCCAATTCATTAACCATTTTATTCTTTTAATTATTATAAATAATCCAAAGCCTACCCATAAATATAATCCGTGAACTTTACTAAGTGCAGCCAATCCAATGGCAATACCTAATAATAACCAATTAGCAGTTTTAGTAGTTTCATCTTTACATATTAATCTACACATTATGTATAAAGATGCTGTCCAGAAAGGCATTTGCGGAGAATCGGGTAAAATAAAAAGTCCGGCTATAAAACCGGTATATACACTTACATTATAAATGATTGCTGCAAACCATCCATTTTTTTCGGAGCTAATTATTTTACCAATATTAAAAATAAAAAAAGTTGAAATTGTACAACCAATAACAGAACCTAACCGAAGAGATATTTCATTAAGCCATTTTAAATTAAGAGAAGTTATTTGCATGAATATACCAACCATTGGCGGATGATCGAAATGATTCCAATCGGGTTGTAATGCGTAGGTGTAATAATACACTTCATCATTTCCTAACTCAAAAATTCCGGAGATAATAATTTTAAGTATAGCAGTAATTAGTAGAAAGTAAATCAACCTCTTTTTGTACTGCATAGTCATAATCATTGCTTAATCAAAACAAAAAAATTTTATGTATGGATTACTTCTTATCAATAATCCAATTAATAGCTAATTCATAACCTTTTAATCCTAATCCGGCTATAGTTCCTGCAGCTTTCGCAGAAATATGAGATAAATGCCTAAATTCTTCTCTTGCATGAATATTAGAAATATGTACTTCAATAACCGGTGCAGTAATAGCAGCAACAGTATCTCCAATAGCAACAGAAGTATGGGTATAGCCTCCTGGGTTTAAAATAATACCATCGTAATCAAAACCAACTTGCTGCAATTCATTAATTATTTCTCCTTCCACATTACTTTGAAAATAGGTTAATGTTGCTGCAGGATAGGCATTTTGCAGATAATCGAAATAATCTTCAAACGACTGATTACCGTATATTGTAGGTTCTCTTTTACCTAAAAGGTTCAAATTTGGACCATTAATGATGGCTATTTTCATAACACTAAAGTACAGCAATTAATGATGCTTATGCTGGTAGATGAAAAATACATACTACTTTTTTTTACCATTTGCTAATAACCAAAAGTATATTTATTGAATGAGTGAAGAATAATTGCTTTAATTTTTATGCATCAATGCTACAAAATTATCAAACAAATACCTACTATCGTGCGGACCAGGTGTAGCTTCGGGATGATATTGTACGCTGAATGCCGGTCTATTTTTTAGCCGAATACCTTCAATACTTTCATCATTTAAATTAACATGCGTTACTTCAACATTAGGATGATTACGAACCGCTTCCGGATCAACGCCAAAACCATGATTTTGTGTAGTGATTTCGCTTTTCCCGCTGATAATATTTTTTACCGGATGATTTAATCCTCTATGGCCATGATGCATTTTAAATGTTGGAATATCGTTAGCTAAAGCAAGTAATTGATGACCTAAACATATACCAAATAATGGTTTGTTTTCTTCTAATATTCCTTTTATAGTTTCAATTGCATAAGGCAATGCTGCAGGGTCTCCAGGACCATTAGATATAAAATATCCATCAGGATTAAACTCTTTTAGCCTACTTAATGGAGTATTGGCAGGATGTACTTTTACATAAATACCTCGCTCTACTAAACAATTTAAAATATTTTTTTTAACCCCGAAATCTAAAACAGCAACTTTTAATTTGGCAGTTTCATCGCCAAGTAAATATTCTTCTTTTGTGCTTACCTCACTGGCCAAATCTAACCCGTCCATATTCGGACATTTGGCTAATTCTTGCTGTAATTTTTCGACTTCTACAATTTCCGATGAAATAATACAGTTCATGGCTCCTTTTGTACGAATATGGGTCACCAAAGCTCTGGTATCAATACCTTCAATAGCTACAATATTATTCTCAATTAAATATTCTTGCAAAGAACCTTTGGCCAATTTTCTACTGTATTGTTCTTCTAAATTTCTTCCAATTAATCCACGAATTTTTATTGTTTCACTTTCAACATCAGATTCTTTTATACCATAATTTCCAATGTGCACATTATTCATAATAATAATCTGACCAGTGTAGCTTGGATCGGTGAATACTTCTTGATACCCCGTCATTCCTGTATTAAAACAGATTTCTCCGGTTGTTGTACCAATTTTTCCAAATGCTTGTCCGTAAAAAATATTTCCATCTTCTAATAATAAAATGGCAGGTTGAATTGTGTGAGACATTTATTGTTATATTTTTCCTGTACAAAAATAGAAAAGGCAGAACCAATAAGTTCTGCCTTTATATAATAAACTTTTCAACATTTAAATTTATTCGGCCGGTTTATCTTCTGTTAACGATGCATTTTCTTCCGCCTTAACTTCTACAGCTTCTGTTGAAGTTTCGGTTTCAGTTACTTTTTTGGCTGTTCTACCACGACGAGTTTTCTTGGCAGGTTCAGCAGCTTTAGTAACAGATTTACCATAAATTTCATTAAAGTCTACCAGTTCTATCATTGCTTGTTCAGCATTATCTCCTACTCTAATTCCTAATTTAATAATTCTAGTGTACCCTCCCGGGCGAGCAGAAATTTTAGGACCAACAACCGTAAATAATTCTTTAACCGCTGCTTTATCTTGTAAATAACTAAACACTATTCTGTGCTGATGGCTAATTTGTTCTTTTGAATCGCCTTTTTTAGTTTTTGTTATTAAAGGCTCAATATAAGTACGCAATGCTTTAGCTTTAGCCAAAGTAGTTACAATACGTTTATGAACAATTAATTGGCTTGCTAAATTGCTTAACAATGCTTCTCTGTGTGCCTTTTTACGGCCAAGATTATTGATTTTATCTCCGTGACGCATGACTGTTTGTTTTAAAGCTTATACCGTGTCAGGAATTATAAGCCGTTATGAAATATTTAAAAGTTGTATGTTTAAGAAGTTTAAAATATTACTTCAGTATGTAAACTTTTGAACCGCTTAAACCCTTGAACCTTTTTTAATTATCTAAATTATCTAAACCTAATTTTACTAAATCCATTCCAAAGCTTAATCCTCTTTCGGTTAATACTTGTTCAATTTCACTTAAAGATTTTTGACCGAAATTTCTAAACTTCATTAAATCTTCTTGTTCGTATTGAACCAATTCGCTTAAGCTATTAATTTTAGCAGCTTTCAAGCAATTGAAAGCACGAACTGAAAGATCTAAATCTTCTAATGGAGTTTTTAATACTTTACGCAATTGTAAAATTTGTTCATCTACCACATCTTCTTTCTTATCTTCCTTATTATCGAAAGTAATATTCTCGTCGGTAATAATCATTAAATGCTGAATTAAGATGCGTGAAGCTTGTTTTACTGCTTCTTCCGGATGAATTGTACCATCTGTTGCAACATCTAAAATCAGTTTTTCATAATCGGTTCTTTGCTCTACGCGATAGTTTTCTATTGCATATTTTACATTTTTAATAGGCGTATGAATAGAATCGATAGCAATATAACCGAAAGGAGCTTCTTTACTTTTGTTTTCTTCTGCAGGCACATAACCTCTGCCTTTTGCAATAGTTAATTCTATATCTAACTTGGCAGAACTATCTAATGTAGCAATTAATAATTCAGGATTTACCACTTGAAAGTTTTGAGATACTTCACCAATCATTCCTGCATTAAATTCTGTGCGACTTTTAATTGATAAAGAAACTTTTTCACTGGTTACATCATGATCTACATGCTTTACAAAACGTACTTGCTTTAAGTTTAAAATAATTTCAGTAACGTCTTCTGTAATGCCTTTAATGGTTGCAAATTCGTGGTCTACTCCTTCAACTTTTATTCCCACAATTGCATAGCCTTCTAAGCTGCTTAACAATACTCTGCGTAAAGCATTACCAACAGTTAAACCATAACCTGGTTCGAGTGGACGAAACTCAAATTGTCCTTCAAAATCATTTGCTTTTTGCAAAACAATTTTGTCTGGTTTCTGGAAGTTTAAAATAGCCATTTTATACTCCGTATTTTTTTTTGATTGTTTATTTTTGATTCCGGCTTTTCAATAAGCGGCAACATAATTTATTACACACTTATCATCTAACTTTTTTAGTCTGCTCTATTATTTAGAGTACAATTCCACTATTAATTGCTCTTTAATGTTTTCTGGAACATTATCTCTTTCAGGATAAGTTACAAAAGTGCCTTTTTTCTCAGCATCATTCCAATCTAACCAACCAAATTTAGGATTTTTGCCACGAGATTTGCTGGTAATAGCCGAATTGTCGTTACTTTTTCCTTTGTATGAAATAATATCACCGGGTTTGCATGAATAGGAAGGAACGTTCATTATTTCGCCATTTACAGTAATATGTTTATGAGCTACTAATTGTCTTGCTTCCGGTCTAGATGCAACCATTCCCAAACGGAAAACAACATTATCTAACCGAGCTTCTAATAATTTAATTAAATTTTCACCGGTAACCCCTTTAATTCGTGAAGCTTCTTCAAATGTTTTACGGAATTGGCGTTCTAATACACCATAAGTGTACTTTGCTTTTTGTTTTTCTTTTAACTGAACAGCATACTCGCCTAATGTTTTGCGTTTGCGAGCTGCGCCATGTTGGCCGGGAGGATTACTATTTTTCCCTAACCATTTTCCATTGCCTAAAATAGGCTCTCCGAAAATTCTGGAGATTTTGGTTTTTGGACCTGTGTAACGTGCCATAATTGTTTTTCATTTCGATTTTTTTTGAATCGGCGTTTTGATCTGTAAAAAATCGTAAAAAATTAATCTCACGCCCTTTGTTAAAATGAAAGCTTTTGGCTTTATCAAAAAACTATTATAATTATTTTCTATCAGTATTCAACTTATACTCTTCTTGCTTTAGGAGGGCGGCAACCATTATGAGGTAAAGGCGTAACATCTTTAATAGAAGTAACTTCAATACCGCTTTGTGCTACAGACCTAATGGCACCTTCTCTGCCCGAACCCGGACCTTTTACATATACATCTACTCTTTTTAAACCTGCTTCTGCAGCTACTTTTGCTGCATCTGCGGCAGCCATTTGTGCTGCATAAGGCGTATTCTTTTTAGAACCGCGAAATCCCATTTTACCAGCAGAAGACCATGAAATAACTTGGCCTTGTTTATTGGTAAAAGAAACAATTAAATTGTTGAAAGTAGCATTGATATGCAAATCTCCTGCAGCATCTACTTTTACTACTCTTTTTTTGGCAGCGGCTTTTGCGCTGTTTTGTGCTTTTGCTGTTTTTGCCATTGTTAATTTTTTGAGGTAATCTTCTAAATATTTCGCCTCCTGTTATGCATTTTGGCAAACTATCCGGCGATTGTATAAAACCAAAAGCTCTAAGCCAGTAGCAAAGAGCTTAGAGCATTATTTATTTTTTAGGTGCTTTCTTTTTACCTGCAACCGTTTTACGCTTACCTTTTCTGGTACGGCTGTTGGTTTTAGTACGCTGTCCTCGAACAGGAAGGCCTTTTCTATGACGCAACCCACGGTAACAAGCAATATCTAATAATCGCTTTATACTCATTTGCACTTCACTGCGTAAGGCACCTTCTACTTTAAATTCGTTGTTGATGATATTACGGATGGCAGCTTGCTCATCATCATTCCACTGACTTACTTTTTTATCAAAATCAATACCTGCTTTTGTAAGAATGTATTGTGCAGTTGAACGTCCTATACCAAAGATGTAGGTAAGACCAATTTCGCCTCTTTTATTTTTTGGTAAATCTATACCGGCAATACGAGCCATAATTATTAATTTCTAATTTTAATGTTATTACTTAATTATCCTTGACGTTGCTTAAATCGAGGATTCTTTTTATTAATTACATACAGCTTTCCTTTCCTCTTCACAATCTTACAGTCTGCACTGCGTTTTTTAATGGAAGCTCTAACTTTCATATTTGTAATTTTTATCGCTTTTAACCCTTAGGGTTTAATTTATTTATACCTGAAAATAATTCTACCCCTGCTTAAATCGTATGGACTCATTTCAACTCCTACTTTATCTCCAGGTAAAATTCTTATATAATGCATCCTCATTTTACCTGAGATGGTGGCCAATATTTCGTGACCATTTTCCAGTTTAACTCTGAACATAGCATTGCTCAGTGCTTCCAGAATAATTCCATCTTGTTTAATCAGTGGTTGTTTCGACATACAATTTTTGGGGCTGCAAAGATATTAGAACACAACCGAATTATGAAAAATTAGTGAAAAAAAATATTGATTTTGTGGAAAATATTTGCAAAAGTAGCGGTATCAAGAGTTTCAGCTACTTAATAACTCGTTTTTTTTATACATATTTTCCGGTAAAACTGGTTTTTATTATCACTACGTTTGCCAATTTCATTCATTCTGCAGATTTCTCACTTCGCTTGGAAGGATGAACTCGTCTTTTCGAGGAAGGAACTTCCCTACGTCTTTTCGAGGTTGGCACAACCGAGAAATCTGTTTGAAATAAATTTTGCAGGTTTTTTGTTGGGGAGATTTCTCACTTCGTTCGAAATGACGGCATTGTTTTTTCGAGGGAGGAACGACCGAGAAATCTGTTGAAATAAATGTTGTAAGGTTTCTTGTTGAGGGGATTTCTCACTTCGCTTTGCTCCGTTCGAAATGACGCTTAGCAGCACCTTTTCTTTCAACCAAGCAAAAATTATACATATTTTCCTGTAAAACTTACTTTATTCTTTTTTAAATCGGCAGGTTTTCCGGCAAAAACTAAATTTCCGCCGCCATCTCCAGCTTCGGGGCCTAAATCTATTACCCAATCGGCAGATTTTATTACATCGGTATTATGTTCAATAACAATTATAGAATGACCTTGCTCTATTAATGCATTGAACGAGGCCAATAATTTTTTTATATCGTGAAAGTGCAAACCGGTTGTAGGTTCATCGAATATAAAAAGCACTTGTCCATGCCCTTTTCCTTTGCCCAAAAAACTGGCCAATTTTACACGCTGGGCTTCTCCACCCGAAAGCGTATCGGACGATTGACCTAATTTAATATATCCCAATCCTACATCCTGCAAAGGCTGAATAGCCGATTTTATATTTTTATCGTTGGCAAAAAATTCAAGCGATTGATCTACACTCATTTCCAAAACATCAAACACAGATTTATTTTTATACTGTACTTCTAATACTTCCTCTTTAAAACGTTTTCCTTCACAAACATCGCAGGTAAGATGCACATCGGCCAAAAATTGCATTTCTATCATTTGTTCACCTTCTCCTTTACAGGCATCACAACGTCCACCATCTACATTAAAAGAAAAATGTTTGGGCTGAAAACCTCTAATTTTAGATAATGGCTGTTTTGAAAATAAATCTCGTATCTCGTCATACGCTTTTATGTAGGTAATAGGATTGCTTCGGGATGATTTTCCTATTGGGTTTTGATCTACCAATTCTATTTGAGTAATACTATCAATATCGCCTGTAATGGCTTTAAATAATCCTACTTTATCTGTATATTCTCCTTTTAATTTTTGTAAAGCAGAATATAAAATTTGTTTTACCAACGTTGTTTTACCACTGCCACTAACACCGCTAACCACACATAATATATTTAAAGGAAACTGAACCGTAATATTTTTTAAGTTATTTTGTTTTGCACCTTCAACGGTAATACTTCTATTCCATTTTCTGATGACGGTCGGCATATCAATATTTAATTCGCCTTTTAAATATTTTCCTGTTAAACTATTAGGGTTATTAATAAGTGCTTCATAATTTCCCTCAGCTATTACTTCTCCGCCTAAATGCGAAGCCAGTGGTCCCATATCAATAATATAATCGGCTGCACGCATCATTCCTTCATCGTGTTCAACTACTATTACCGTATTGCCTAAATTGCGTAAGTTTTTTAAAACTTCAATTAACTTTTGAGTATCTCTTGAGTGTAAGCCGATGGAAGGTTCATCTAAAATATATAAGGAGTTGGTAAGATTAGAGCCCAAGCTTCGTGTTAATTGAATACGCTGACTTTCGCCGCCAC
>JAKAJX010000257.1 GCA_021824855.1 Bacteroidota bacterium
GCGTAGGTTTGTGTAGTTGCTTCTATTTTTACATTTTCTTTTGCTTCAATGGCTTGGTGTAAACCATCGGAATAACGGCGGCCTTCAAGAATACGACCAGTTTGTTCGTCAACAATTTTAACGGCACCATCTAATACTACATATTCAATATCCTTATCAAATAAAGTATATGCTTTTAATAATTGCTGAACAGTGTGAATACGATCGGCTTTTACGGCATACTCGTTAATAATATTTTCTTTTAGTTGAATTTTTTCTTCCGATGAAACGGATATATCTGAATCAACTTTTGCCAACGATATGCTGATATCCGGAATGATGAAAAAGTTGGGATCTTCACCAGCTTTGGTAATTAATTGAATTCCTTTATCGGTTAATTCAACAGAGTTGTTTTTTTCATCTATATAAAAATATAATTCTTTATCGGCGGTAGGCATTTCTCGTTGCTGATCGGCCAAATAAAAATTTTCTGCTTTTTGTAATTTTACTCTAATACCGGGTTCGCTTAAATATTTAATTAATGCATTGTTTTTAGGCAAACCGCGTTGTGCTCTAAATAAGGCTAAGCCGCCATCTTTTGGATCGTCATTACCTTCTGCAATTTTTTTCTTTGCTTCATTTAAAAATTGGTTTACGGCACGTTTTTGTGCTTCTACTAATTTTTCAATTCTTGGTTTTAATTCAAAAAATTGTTCGGTATTATCATCTTTTCCAATTGGTCCCGAAATAATTAATGGTGTTCTGGCATCATCAATTAATACGCTATCAACTTCATCTACCATAGCAAAATGATGTTTGCGTTGTACCATTTCGTTGGGGTTATGCACCATATTATCGCGTAAATAATCGAAACCAAACTCGTTATTGGTGCCATAAGTTATATCTGCGAGGTAGGCTTTTCTGCGAGATTCGCTGTTGGGTTCGTGTTTATCAATGCAATCAACTGTTAATCCCAACCATTCAAATAAAGTTCCATTCCACTCACTATCACGGCGAGCCAAATAATCATTTACGGTAACTAAATGCACTCCTTCTCCTGCCAAAGCATTTAAATACGATGGCAAAGTAGAAACCAGTGTTTTACCTTCTCCGGTTGCCATTTCGGCAATTTTTCCTTCGTGAAGTACAATACCGCCAATTAACTGCACATCGTAGTGTAGCATATTCCAAGTAATATTTCCTCCTGCGGCAGTCCACGAATTTTTATAAATGGCCTGATTGCCTTCAATCTTTATATAATCTTTTTTTACAGAAAGCTCACGGTCTAATTCTGTGGCGGTAGCAACAACTTGGGTATTTTCTTTAAAGCGATGAGCTGTTTCTTTTACTACGGCAAATGCTTCGGGTAAAAGTGTTGCTAAAATTTCTTCAATTTTTTTATCTCTATCTTTTTTTAATTTATCTACCTGTTGGTAAATGGTGTCTTTTGAATGAATATCTTCGGATGGAAGGCTATCGGCTTGTAATTGTTGAGCGGCTATTTCGGTATCAATATCTTGTAAATGATCTTTAATTCTTTGTTTAAATTCATTCGTTTTATTTCTCAGTTCATCATTTGATAAAGATTGGTATTGCTGATAAAACTGATTAATTTTTTGCACTAAAGGCATAATTTTGGCTACGTCTTTTTCACTCTTATTTCCGCCTAAAATCTTCGATAAAAACTTGATCATATCTGGAATTTGATATTGTATAATGTATTAAAATGAATAAGATTTATTTCAAAAACAGTGCTGTTATTGATAGATGGTCAAATTGGCAGCAGTTTTTGAGCCGCCAAAGGTAAAGAATTTGAGCGTTAACCCTATTTTACCTTCTATAATTTCGTAAACAGATATTGGTAGTGAAGCGTAACTAAAAAACGAATATTGAATGGCTACAATTATTTTTTCTTTGCCAAAGGGTATAAAAAAGATTTTTAGGTTTAAAAAACTAATTGAATTTATGGGCATTTCTGCTACTTTTGCAGCCAATTGAAGGTTTAAAAAGTATGGTTCATACAGAAGTGCGTATCACTTTTGATTAAATTTTGAACTATCAACTTATAAATAATAATAAAAAATGGCAGGTCAGTTAAAAGAGGTTAGAAACCGAATCAAAAGTGTGCAAAGTACGCAGCAAATTACAAAAGCCATGAAAATGGTAAGTGCCGCAAAATTGCGTAGGGCACAAGATGCTATTATTCAAATGAGGCCGTATGCAAAAAAATTACAAGAGCTATTAAGCAATATTGTAAGTAATACCGAAGGCGGCTCTGCTATAAAATTAGCCGAAGTAAGACCAATTGAAAAGGTATTATTAATTGTAATTACCAGCGATAGAGGACTTTGCGGTGCTTATAATTCCAATATAATTAAATTGGCTAAACAAACCATTCACGATAAATATGCTGCACAACTTAAAAAAGGCAATGTATTTATATGGAATATTGGTAAAAAAGGTTTTGAAAGCATGAGCAAAGCCGGCTTTAATACCAATGATGCGTATAAAGATATTTTTCATCATCTTAATTTCGAAACTGTACAAAAAGCTGCAAAATCCGCAATTAAAGCTTTTGAGAATAAAGAGTTTGATGTTATTGAAATTGTGTACAGCGAATTTAAAAATGCAGCTACTCAGCGTTTTGTTGCCGAACAATTCTTACCCATTCCTAAAACAACATCAGTAAAAGGAGCTAAAAAATCGGACTTTATATTTGAGCCTGAAAAAGATATTTTAATTGCAGAATTAATGCCTAAAATTTTAAATACACAATTATTTAAAGCGGTATTAGATTGTAATGCAAGTGAGCATGGTGCAAGAATGACTGCTATGGACAAAGCCAGTGAAAATGCCAACGAATTATTAAAATCATTAAAAATTTCATACAACCGAGCTCGTCAAGCAGCTATTACTACCGAACTAACCGAAATAGTAAGTGGTGCAGCCGCATTGCAAGGGTAACAAACTTTAAATAGTAAACCTAAAACCTACAACTATTGGAACTAAGCAGTATTATACCACATATTGAGGTACTTATTTTTGCCAGCGAAAAGCCATTAACAAGTTTAGAAATTGTTGAACTTATTAATAACAGTTTTGGCTTTATGGAAGAACGTGTTACACTCGATCGGGTAGAAGCTGACATAAACGGAATCATCGAAAAATATAATTCGGAGTTTTATCCTTTTGAAGTGAAAGAAAGTGGCGGCGGATGGCAATTTTTATCGAAAAAAGAATTTCATAAAACTATTGCACAACTTAATGGCGATAAATTTTTAAAGCGATTATCTATTGCAGCATTAGAAACCTTAGCCATTATTGCCTATAAACAACCCATTACCAAAGGCGAAATAGAATCAATTCGTGGTGTTAACAGCGATTATAGTGTTCAGAAATTATTAGAAAAAGAACTAATTGTAATTATTGGAAGAAATGAACAATTGCCCGGGCATCCTTTGGTTTACGGAACGTCTAAAAATTTTATGGATTATTTTGGAATAAACAGTACCGACGATTTGCCTAAAATAAGAGAAGTTTTAGCAGATAAATTGGTAGAAGGTACTATGATGAATGCTATAGATTTTAGTTCTTCCCAAGAAACTTCTTCCATTGCCAACGAAAAAAATTCTAATTTAATTGTTGATGAAGAAGGGCAGTTAACACTAAAGCAAAATAAAGAAAAAGATAATACTGATACCGCTTCTGCTGAAAATGAAACTAAGTAAAAGCAGCTATAAATTAATACTTGAAAATTCTATCTATCCTTATAAATAACCTACCGGATTTTACCATTTAATTATCATCATACAATTATCTTCGCAGTATGTCGCAACAATTAACTACTGAGCAACTACTTCATGCAGCAGAAAAATTTGGTACACCCTTATATGTATATCACATTGAAAAAATAACCGAGCAATATCAGCAATTAACTCAAGCCTTCTCAAATAGTGATGTAAAAATATTTTATGCATGCAAAGCATTAACCAATATTAATATTTTAAAACATTTTCATTCCCTTGGATCAAATATAGATTGTAGTTCTATTAACGAAGTAAAATTGGCATTGCATGCAGGTTTTCCTTCCAATCGTATTCTATACACATCTAATGGAATTGCTTTTAATGAAATTGAAGAAGCACAACAATTGGGTATTCATATTAATATTGATAGCTTATCTAATTTAGAAAAATTTGGAAAAAAATTTGGGCATTCTTATCCGGTAGGAATAAGACTACGACCGAATATTTTGGCTGGTGGAAATTTAAAAATATCTACCGGTCACGATAAAAGTAAATTTGGTATTCCAACCGATCAAATCAACCAAGTAATTAGCCTAATTGCAAAATATGATTTGCATATTCAAGGTTTACATATTCATACCGGAAGTGAAATAAAAGATGCCGATGTTTTTGTAAAAGGAATTGAAGTATTGTTCGATTTAATTCCGCATTTTACCGAATTAAAATTTATTGATTTAGGTGGTGGCTTTAAAGTGCCATATAAAACAGGCGATGATGCAACCGATATTGTATTATTGGCTCAAAAAGTAAAAGAGGCTTTTGATGCACATCCTGTAGCAAAAGATCTGCAAATTTGGTTTGAACCCGGAAAATATTTAGTAAGCGAATGCGGTTATTTTATTACGCAAGTAAATGTTATAAAAGAAACTTCGGCTACCACTTTTGTTGGTATTAATAGTGGGTTTAATCATTTAATCAGGCCCATGTTTTACGATGCCTATCACCGAATAAAAAATATCAGTAATTCTTACGGTATCGAGAAAAAATATTCTGTTGTAGGAAATATCTGCGAAACCGACACATTTGCTTGGGAAAGAAAATTAAATGAAGTACGCGAAGAAGATTATTTAGTATTTTACAATGCCGGTGCTTATGGTTTTGAAATGAGCAGTAATTTTAACAGCCGATTTAAGCCTGCCGAAGTTATGTTTGCAAAAGATGATTTCTTTTTAATTAGACGAAGGGATGAATTTAGTGATTTATTAAACCATCAAATTGAAGTTTGATAAAGTAGTATGATTGAAATAAAAAATATCAGAAAATCTTTTGATGATAAAGTAATACTCGAAAGTATTAGTGCCGAAATGCGTCCGGGTAAATGTAATTTAATTATTGGTGCCAGCGGAAGCGGAAAAACGGTGTTAACTAAATGTATTGTTGGTTTATTTCAACCCGATTCGGGCGAAATAATTTTTAATGGCAGCAATATGTTTGCAATGAATAAACATGAACGAAAAGAGTTAAGGCAGCAAATAGGAATGTTATTTCAAGGATCGGCCTTATTTGATTCTATGACCGTAGAAGAAAATATTGCTTTTCCGTTAGATATGTTTACCAATTTAACCTTGCCCGAAAAACGTAAACGTGTAAATGAAGTATTAGAACGGGTAAATTTGGTAGATGCCAATAAAAAATATCCGGCCGAAATTAGTGGAGGGATGAAAAAACGGGTGGGTATTGCACGAGCTATTGTTTTAAACCCTAAATATCTTTTTTGCGATGAACCTAATTCTGGTTTAGATCCGCAAACTTCTTTGCTTATTGATAAACTTATTAAAGAAATAACCACCGAATATCAAATTACCACTATTGTAGTTACGCACGATATGAATAGTGTAATGGAAATTGGCGATAATATTGTGTATTTACATGAAGGGAAAAAGCAATGGGAAGGAAGTAATAAAGATATTATTTACAGCAAAAATGAACTCTTGAATCGATTTATTTTTGCATCGGAGTTTTTGCAAGATGCCAAACAAATGCGTATGATAGAAGATTTGGATAATAAAAATAAACTTCAATAGTAATAAAAATGTTTGTGTAATTGAGTAAAAAAAACGGAATGAAAAAATTATTTTCTTTATTAATTGCCCTTGTAAGTATTTCTTCCATATCCTTCTCTCAAGAAGTAAATACCGATTCAATTCCTATCTATAAAAAAAATCCTACTGTTCCAAGCTTTAAAATTCTTCGTCCCAATAATTCTTGGTATATAAATGATAGTTTACCTGCGAATAAATCTTTGGTAATTATCTATTTTAGCCCCGATTGCAATCATTGCCAGCACGAAGCAAAAGAAATAGTTAATCATATCGATAGCTTTAGCAATACTTTTTTTATTTGGGTAAGCTATCATCCATTAGAAGAAATAGACGCATTTCAACAAAAGTTTGGGTTAGATAAGTTTACAAATATAATTGTAGGAAGAGATCCTCTTTATCATATCCCGTCTTTATATAAAGTAGCATTTACTCCATTCATTGCTATTTATAACAACAAAGGAATTTTTGTAAAGGAGTTTAGAGAAGGTGCTTCGGCCGATGAATTGTTACAAGCCCTAAAATAGCTGACGCAAATCATAAACCTTTGCAAATATTTAATACCAACTTGCTGTACCTTAGCACATCAAAATATTCAAACTAAATAATAATTTTTTTATGAAAATTACCGTAGTAGGTGCAGGTGCTGTAGGTGCTACCACAGCCGATAATATTGCCCGTAAAGAATTAGCCAGTGAATTAGTTTTATTAGACATTAAAGAAGGATTTGCAGAAGGTAAAGCACAAGATATTCAGCAAACAGCTGCTTTATTGGGTTTTGATACTAGAGTAATTGGAACTACCGGCGATTATTCTAAAACTGCCGGAAGTTCTGTTGTAGTAATTACTTCTGGCATTCCTCGTAAACCCGGAATGACACGTGAGGAGTTAATTGGAACTAATGCCGGTATAGTAAAAGGTGTTGCCGAAAATATTTTAAAATATTCTCCCGAAGCAATTATTGTGGTTATTTCTAATCCAATGGATACTATGACTTACCTGGCTTTACAAGCTACAGGATTACCTAAAAATAGAATTATTGGTATGGGTGGAACTTTAGATAGTGCTCGTTTTAAGTATCAATTAAGTCAAACTTTGGGCTGCAGTGCCGGAGATTTAAATGCCGTAGTTGTAGGTGGCCATGGCGATACCACCATGATTCCTTTAATTCGCTTAGCCACTTGGAATAGCGTGCCGGTAACTCATTTTTTAACGAAAGAGCAACAAGATAAAATTGTAGCCGATACAATGGTTGGTGGTGCTACACTTACCAAATTATTAGGCACCTCTGCATGGTATGCTCCCGGTGCAGCCGGTGCAGCCGTAGTAGAAGCCATTGTTCGTGATGAAAAGAAATTGTTTACAGCTTGCGTTTATTTAGATGGCGAATATGGACAAAAAGATATTTGTATGGGAGTGCCGGTGGTTCTTGGTAAAAGCGGATGGGAAAAAATTATAGATTTTGAACTGAATGCTGAAGAACAAGCCGCCTTTAATAAAAGTGCAGAAGCCGTAAGAAATATGAATGAGGTTCTAAAAACCTTGTAATAGTAGTTGATAATTGTAGAAAATCCCGATTATTCCTGTAATCGGGATTTTTATTTTAAGTAAGTACCATTTATCCTGTTTAAAAGCTATTCTTAACTAAAGTAGTGTGTTTTTGTAACCTTTATCATTTGTTTTCGTTCCTCTTAAAGCAACTTATTGCCTTATACTAACCATTTATCAGCAACTAAAACCGTTAAATACAAAAACATGTACTATGTAAAACAAAGTACCAATCTTTGTGATGTACTTGTAAAAAACAACTAATTATATGAGACTATCAATTTCAATTTTATTTTTAAACTTACTAATGGCTTTTCAGGTAAAAGCTCAAAATGTAATTAATGTAAATGGTATAGTAAAAGATGCTACAAACAAACCAATTTCGGGCGTTACGGTTTCTTTATTGCAATCAAAAGACAGTAATCTTATAAAAACAGAGATTACAGATGAAAAAGGCAGTTATAGCCTACAAGTTAAATTACCCGGAACTTACCTACTTAGTTATACCAATTTGGGTTTTGAAAAAGTATATTCAAAATCTTTTGCGTTAAAAGAAAATACCCAACTGCAAATGCAAGATGTTATTTTAAAACCTGCAGTAAAAGATTTGGAAGGCGTAACAGTAACGTCTAAAAAACCGATGATTGAAATTAAGGCCGATAAAACCGTATTTAATGTGGAAAGTAGTATTAATGCAACCGGAAGTAATGCATTAGAATTACTACAAAAAAGTCCGGGTGTACAAGTAGATAATAATGATAATATTAGCATGAAAGGAAAAACCGGAACTAAAATTTATATAGATGGGAAGTTGGTTCAATTAGATTCAAAAAATTTAGCCGAATACTTAAAAAGTATTAATAGCTCCGATATAGAATCTATTGAAATGATTAGTAACCCAAGTGCTAAATACGATGCCAGCGGTAATGCCGGTGTTATAAATATTAAACTTAAGAAAAATAAAAAGTTTGGCACAAATGGTAGTACCACATTAGGTATAGTGCAAGGTGTTACACCAAAAGGAAATGCAGCAGTTAACTTAAATTATCGCGATAAAAAAATAAACATCTTTAGTAATATTGGAGGAAATATTGGTAGATACGAAAACGAATTAGATTTATATAGAATTCAAAAAGATTCGGCTTACGATCAGCATGGTATTAATGCCGATTATACCAAAAGTATTAATGCAAAAGTTGGTGCCGATTTTTTTGTAAATAGTAAAAATACATTTGGTGTAATGGCTACTACCAATGTAGCAACCAGTAATTTTACTACCGGCAACTATACCAATATTTATTATAATCCAACCCAACAATTTATTAAAAAATTACAAGCTTCTAATAACATTACCGGCAACAGAACCAATGCAGATTTTAATGTAAACTATCGCTATGCCGATACCAGTGGAAAAGAAATTAATTTTGATGCCGATTATGGTTTATTTAGTGGAAGAGGAAGTAGTTATCAACCCAATTTTTATGTTGATGCAAATAATAATCCGCTCTATAGTGTAATAAACCAAAACTATACACCCACCAATATTAATATATATACCGCCAAGGTTGATGTTGAGCAAAAAGCATGGAAAGGTAAGTTAGGTTATGGGGCTAAATTTTCTTATGTAACAACTACAAACACATTCGATTTTTACAATGTTATAGGGGCAACTGCTATTAAACAATTGAATAGAAGTAATGACTTTTTGTATAAAGAAAATGTAAATGCAGCATATATTAATTATCAACGGCAGTTGAATGAAAAATGGAGTATTCAAACCGGTGTAAGAATGGAGCAAACTAATAGTGAAGGATTATTAACCAGAGCAGATGGCGTATTGCAAGCCGATAATGATGTGAAAAAAAGTTATCTCGATTTCTTTCCAAGTACAGCCATCTCATGGAATATTAACAAAAAAAATACCCTTAACCTAACCTATAGTAGAAGAATTGATCGCCCAACTTATCAAGATTTAAATCCGTTTGAAAATAAATTAGATGAATTAACCTACGAAAAAGGAAATGCGTTTTTACGACCTCAATACACCGATAACGTTGAACTATCACATGTTTTTATGAATACCATTAACACTAGCATTGGATATAGCCATATTAAAGAT
>JAKAJX010000247.1 GCA_021824855.1 Bacteroidota bacterium
TGCTAATGACAATAACACATAATTTAATTTCAGTTTTTTCATATATCAACTTTTAGGTTTTATTTTACGCCATCATTTTTACGCATAAACTCATAAATATTTCTAGCATCATCATCACTTAAATTTTGGTTGGGCATACGCACCAAACATATTTCTAACATGGCTTGAGCTTTGGGATCTTTATTAATCATTTCATCGGTATTGGTAGCAAAATTCATAATCCATTCGGGTGTATGTCGGCTTGTTACACCTTTCCAAC
This sequence comes from Bacteroidota bacterium, assembly GCA_021824855.1. Lineage (GTDB taxonomy): Bacteria > Bacteroidota > Bacteroidia > Chitinophagales > Chitinophagaceae > JAKAJX01. The sequence goes on from JAKAJX010000247.1 coordinate 260, forward strand.
CCGGACCAACTAATTTTTCATCAGTTAGTTTATGACAACTACTACATTTAACTCCAAATACTTTTTCTCCGGCTGTAGCTTTGGCAACATCTAAATTGGGTGATAACTCTATTTTAGAAAATTTACCCAAGCCTCTGTTGGGATCGTATGATGAAACATCTTTTGTATTTACACCATCGGTTCCGGGTGCTTTATCAGCATTATTATTACCACAGGATATTAGAAAAAATACCATTGAAAGAATCAATAAATTTAGTTTCATGAGCTTATAATTTTTTAATTAAGTATACAAGATTAGAAAGCAATCTGTCGGTATTTTATGCGTACAATCATAAGTATGCGAAAAAGCAACAAGTTTGGATGTAAAAGAATATTTATTAAGGAACATGATATTTATCATCCTTTTTTCGGTGTAAAATCATATATTGTATATGCTCTACAATGTATTTTTAGCGTTACCAATTTAATAAACCACAATAACTAATTAACCATGATGATTGATATTGATTTATTATTAGCATGGGGTGCTACCTACAAAAAATTAGAGCCTAACGAAATTATTTTTAACGAAGGTGGCGTTTGCAATTTTTATCATCAATTGGTTGAAGGAAGCGTGCGTTGGGTAAATATTAATGAAGAGGGAAAAGAATTTATTCAAACAATTATTGAACCCGGAGAATGTTTTGGAGAGCTGCCTTTATTTGATGGTGAAGGTTTTGCCGCATCGGGTATTAGCAACACTACTTCACTTATACTGCGTTTACATAAAGCTTCTTTTCATCAACTACTAAAAGAGAGAAGTGATATTCATTTACGGTTTTCGCAATTATTGGCACAACGTGTTCGTTTCAAATTTCTTATTTTAAAAGAATTGGCGTTTAACGATCCCGAACATCGAATTGCTACCTTATTAGCTTACTTGAAAAAGAATAAAAAAAATGTTTGTTCGGAATGTAATCAACTACAACTTACAAGGCAACAAATTGCAGATATGACCGGATTGAGAGTTGAAACCGTAATAAGAGCCATGCGAAATATGCACGATAAAGGAGATTTATTAATTAAGAAAGGAAAAGTATATTATAATGCTATAGCTTTATAATTTATGATTGCAATCATATAAAAAACTTTTACTCCGTAGTTATTTTGAACAAATAACTACTATGTTTTTTTCACTTCACAAATGGTTAAAAATTGCCTTTTTAAATTTACTGATTGTTTCATTGTTAGGTATTATTCTTCGATATAAAATTGCTTTCTCACTTCCATTCATAGAACAAAAAAATTTATTACACGGGCATTCGCATTTTGCATTTGCCGGATGGATTACTCAGGCATTAATGTTCTTATTAATAAAACAATTACAATTTGCTTCGCCCGAAGTAATCATTAAAAAATACAAATGGATTCTGTATAGCAATTTAATTACTGCCTACGGCATGTTGCTTAGTTTTCCATTCGAGGGTTATGGATTATTTTCTATTATTTTTTCTACCCTTTCTGTTTTTGTTTCGTATTGGTTTGCAATTGTATTTTGGAAAGATTTAAATAAAGAACCTGAAAAAAAAGTTGCTCATTATTATTTTAAAGCTGCCATTTTTTTTAATGCAATATCTTCAATAGGTGCATTTGCCTTAGCTTTTATGATGGTTAAAAAAATTATTGCACAAAAAATTTCATTACTTGCGGTGTACTTTTTTCTTCATTTTCAATATAATGGTTGGTTTCTTTTTGGTTGTTTAGGTTTATTAACCATTGTTGCAGAAAAATTTATTGTCAATAAAAAATTATTGTTTCAAATATTTTTACTTTTTTTCATAGCATCTGTACCTGCTTATTTTTTATCGGCACTATGGTTGCCTATTCCATTACTACTTTATTTATTAGTTGTTATCTCTGCAATTATACAAGCAATAGCATGGTTTTTATTTTTACAATTACTTATTAAAAATAAAATTCAGTTTGCCAATTTTAATACAGTAAGTAAATTACTTTTTACATTAAGTGCTGTTGCTCTATCTATAAAAATAATATTACAAGCACTGTCTACCATTCCATCGTTAAGTCAATTGGCATTTGGCTTCAGGCCTATTGTAATTGGCTATTTACATTTAGTACTATTGGGCTTTACCAGTATTTTTTTATTTAGCTATATTCTTCAGTTTGAAATTAATTTTCTACCCAAAAAAATAAAAACCGGTATTTATGTTTTTGTAATAGGAATTATTTTAAACGAAGTATTATTAATGCTACAAGGAACTGCCGACTTGTTTTATTTCTATATTCCATTTCTTAACGAAGCGCTTTTTGCTGTTGCAATAATTTTATTTGCAGGACTTTTAAAAATTAATTTGCCAATTGTATTTGGTAAAAACAATTTTAATAAAAGATGATTTGAATCACAAGAAGAAAAATTAATGATACTAAACTTTGCCAAAACATTACACATGAACACTATTTTAGAAAAAACATTGGCTACTATTGTTACAGAAAATCATCAGGCAGCATCGGTATTTGAAAAATATAATTTAGATTTTTGTTGTAAAGGAAAAAGATCGTTACATGAGGCTTGTACCGAAAAAAATGTTTCTGCAGAAGATATTACGAAAGAAATAGAAGCAATTATATCGGCTCCCAACAACAAGCATCTTCCATTTACAGAAATGACGGAAGAACAACTAGTTACTTACATTTTAATTCATCACCATTTTTATGTTAAACAAAGTATGCCTACTATTATTTCTCATTTAGAAAAAGTAGCTTATAAACATGGTGAAAGATATAATTATATGATAACCGTATTTCAACTATTTCAAGAAATACAACAAGAAATGATAATGCACATGCATAAAGAAGAAATGATTTTATTTCCAAGAATAAAAGAAATTTCTTCTGCAAAAATGAATGGCCAACCATTACCCAATGCAGATTTTATTACAGGCCCTATTCAGGTTATGGAAATGGAGCACGATCATGCAGGCGAAATAATGCAACAAATAAAACAACTTACAACTAATTATACACCCCCGGAAGGAGCTTGCACCACTTTTAAAGTAGTGTTGAATGAGCTTCAAGCATTTGAAGAAGATTTGCATCAGCATGTACATTTAGAAAATAATATTTTATTTCCTAAAGCAATGTCTACATTCTAAGCAATTACATTCATTAGCAAAAACCCTTACTTCCATTCAAGAAAGTAAGGGTTTTTTTTATACTAAATTTTAACTACTATATTTCAATTAATGCATGTTACCAGAGCCATTACTTTGATAAGCTCCAATATCGGAACCAGGCTGAGTAATATTAGCTCCAAAATCTCCACCAACAGGTACCGAAGCTATTGCTCTAAAAGCCGTATAGCCTTTACCTATAGCAGGTGAATTACTTTGTAAATGAAAATCATAACCAGAAGCATACGCAATGGAAGATGGTGTTGCAGCTTCGGGTAAAGGGAATTTTACAAACAAAGGATTATTTTGTCCAACTAATGCATTAATAGCTGCATTAGCGTATGGAGCACCCGGATAGTAATTAGCAGAAATCATTGACATAATATTTGGAATGTCATTAGCCTGAGGGCGTGTCCATAATCCAGAAACAGGAACACCGGCACCGGTTCTCATCATATTTGATGTATCGGGCGTTACAGGATAAAATTGATTTACACCTGCAATTGAATCGCTATAATTAAATGTATTACCATATTTAATATTGCTAGTATCCGCAACTACTAAAGCATTACCTAAATACGATTGTGTAGCTCCAATAATACGTAAGCCATATCTACAATTTACTATCAAATTATTATAGGCTAATCCTCTTGCTTGTTGTTCGTAATTAATTGAACCGCCTCTTCCCAATTCTACACATCTAAAACCAGAATTTACAACAGTATTATTGTAAAAATTACAGTTGGTTTGTACGCTTCCAGGTTGGCCAATATCAGAAGCTTTAGGACCATTGGTGTTACAGCCAATAAATAAATTATAGGCACAATCTCCTACACCGCCACCTTTTACATTAAAACAATCTCCGCCTGTTGGTCCACACTTTTCAAAGGTATTTCTCATTACAGAAAATTTACCCGATTTAAGACGAATGGCATCATCTGTTGCACCATATATCCATGAATCTTCTAAAATAAAATTACCGTTAGTGTTTTGAAAGAAGATATCATAAGAATCGCCGGTAGAAGCTCCTACTATTGGTGGCTGAGCCGCAGAAATTGGTGCTCCTGCAAATTGAATGGCAGTCCATTTTAATACTAAATTTTTACAAGAACTGTCTGTCCATAAACCACCCCACGTTCCCTGAAATGCAGGATCTGAAGCAACAGGAGTTCCCGGAACATCTTGTTTTGCCTGATTTTCAACCGTAAAATATACCGGACTTGTAGCATTACCTAATGAAAATAAGTTTCCTTTTATCCAAAAGTTGTAAGCTCCCTTAAAATACACTTTTACGCCCGGTTGAATAATTAAAGAGTCTCCACTGTTAATAATAACATCTCCTGTTACATAATACGTTTGGTTTGCTTGCATTGTACCTTTAATTGATCCGCTTATATTGCCGGGTTGCACTGTTTGCCCAACTTGAACATAAGCCGATGTAACAGTAGACGTATTTTTATTACACGAAAAGAGAACACTTGTTGCCACTAACAATAATGGCAATCCCGATAAATTAAATATCAGGTTTTTAATTTTGTTTTGTTTCATTTTTTAAATTTTTATGAGGTGTTGAAAAAGCTGTATTATTTAAACCTAAATCCTACAAAGAATGATTGATTGAAATTGTCGTGCTGAACAATAATACTATTGCTACTTGTTTGCCCCGGATAATTTACATTATTGAAATAATAACCTTTTGCTGTATTACGTAATTCGAGAATAGTTGGATTATTGGTTAAATTAGTTACTTTCATAAAGAGGGTTATTCTGCGAGAAGCTTTTACATCTAAAGAAAAATCTAATTGCGAGGTAGCTCTTTGCCAATAATCAAGATCTTTATAAGGAGAAATGTAAGCTATTCTTTTGCCGGTATACACCCAACTTAATTCAGCTTCAATTCCTCGTTTAATACTTTTATATAACAAAGAAAGATTGGCAATATGATCTGATTGACCTTGTAACGGCCTTGTTTGCATGGTATTATATTTAATATAATTTCCACTGTTATCTTGGGCAAATACCGTTTTGGTAGTAGTAATAGAAGATTTGGTGTAGGAATAATTTCCATTTATACCAAAATTTCTAAAGTGCTTGGTAAAAGTTAACTCTAAACCATAATTGGTAGCATTACCAAAATTTTGAGGCTGATATACAAACTGGCCGGTAGTTATTTGAACTAAACCAAATTCAATAGGATTGATAAGATATTTGTAAAAACTTCCTATCATAAAATAGTCTTCAAACCCAAAATAGTGTTCATACCTTAAATCGGCATTGTGCGATTGAATTCGCTTAATATCGGGATTACCTTGCTGATCAAAAAAGTCGCCGGGCTTAATTACAGGAATATATTCAAAATAATTTGGCCTACTAATACCGCTAAAATAAGAAGCTCTTAAAGCATTATTATTGGCTAACTTATATTTTATATTAATGCTGGGTAAAAAATCGGTGTAAACATATTTACCTGTTTTGCCGGGCAAATAAATTGATAATTCCGAACTGTAAGTATGATTGGTGTTTTCTACTCTAAATCCACCTAATACTTCCCATTTATTATATTCCCATTTTAGTTGTGCATAATAAGCTAATATATCTTCAACTGATTGATAGGTTAAACCATCGGTAGTATCTACTCTTTTTAATCTTGAAAAATAGGCCGAATCTACTGTTTGAAAAACTTGATTATTGGCATAAAGTTGATAAGATTCGAATACATTATTCTTTGTTTTATGCCTATACATTCCTCCGGTTGAAAACATTAATCCATTGGCTAACTGATAATGCCCATTTACGTAAGCAGAATTATCGGTTTCTTTGGAATGAGTGAAATTAAAAGGAAAGTCTTGCAAGTTTTTACGCTCTGAAGTAAGTTTTCCTGCATTATACGTTACTATATCAGAATATAACTCATCAATCCAAATTGGAATTTTGCTTTGAGCTTGGGAATAAACAAGCGACCAATCAACAGATAATTTATCAGTAACCTGATGTTTACCTTGTAAAGTATTATTCCAAACAATTTGGCGTTCGAAAATAGAACGGTTATTAATATAATCTTGCCCCGATTGGTGAGCATAGTTAGATAATCCCATTTCTCTATATCTATGTTGCGCCTGATCTAACTGAAAAAAGGCTGTGTAAAAACTGATGGAGTTATTTTTATTGAACTCGTAATTTAATTTTAAATGTGTACCCAACCTGTTTTGTAAATTACTGTATACTCTATATTCAATAGGTGCAAATACAGGCGTATTGGGTGCAGGAATGGGTTGAGGTTGCCCACCTGGAGGATAAAATAAGGAAGAACTTCCTTTAAACAAATGCTGATAACTTATCGCAGCTATAAAACCTAATTTTTTGGTTATCTTATTTCCAATACTTGCATTAAATGACTGATTAACGGGTAAAGCAACAGTTTTATAATCTAAATATTTTATATTAAAATCAGATGGTTTAGGCACATATCCCGAGCCATGTATTTCATACGGTGTTTTAAAAGGTACGCCGGTATAATTAAAAGTAGTAAATGGATGATCGGCCAAAAAATTGTTATACCCCAATGAGCCATTAAAAGTATAAGTAAGATGTTTGGGTGCATCTTTTAATACCATATTAGTTACTCCGCCAATGGCATCTCCTTCCATCGAAGGCGTTAATGATTTTACAACTTCTAACCGCTCTAAAAGATCGGAAGGAAAAATATCCATAGGAATAGAACGAGTCATATCATCCGGACTCGGAATTTTAATACCATTGATGGTAGTATAATTATACCTGTCGGCCATACCTCTAATTATTGCATAATTGCCATCTCCATTACTATTCTTTACTACCGAAACTCCGGGGGCTCTTTGTAATACATTACCCACGGTAATATCGGGAGAAATTTCTATTGCCTTTGCAGATATAATATTAATTACATTACTGGCTATTCGTTCGGTTTTACGAGCATAGTTATCACTCTCTTTATTTAATTTCGACGTAATGGTTACCTCATGTAATTGATTGCTGTGTAACGATAAGGTAATGGTATTGTTAACTATTCCATCCTTCTTTAATACAACAGAAAGTTCAATATCATCATACCCAATAAATTGTACTTTCTCTTTATATACGCCCGGAATAATTTTTTTAAACCGAAACGATCCATCTAATCCTGTTTTAGTTGTATACGTTTTAATACCATTCGATATGGTAATGGTTGCATCAATAAGTGGTTCTCCGGTTTTATTGTCTGTTACTTTCCCTTTTATTATATTTTCAGTTGTTTCGTCGGCAAAACAAGAAAATGCAGTAATTAAAAAGATAAAAAATAAGATTTTACCAATTTGGTGTTGCATGTGTAAGTGCGAAATTTTGTGCGAAATTACAAGTGCATCTTGTGTACAATGTTTAAATGCAATAGCTTAACAATGAAATAATAATAGCGTAACAAAAAATTAATATTGCATATTCTTACATTTCATTTATTCAACAAAGGCTTCAAAAAAGTTATCTATTTTTCTATTTATCTCCTGCAAGTAATAAAAACTCTTTCTTTCAGTTTTATACAAATAATCTGTACAAAAAACTACCTTTAATTTTTAATTTTATCGTTTGCCATGCATCAAAACAGTACACTAAAAAAGCTTTCCGAAATGTTGGGTATTAGCATTTCAACCGTTTCAAGAGCTTTAAAAGATCATCCCGATATTTCTACTAAAACTAAATTACGGGTGAAAGAACTGGCTGCTGCCATGGAGTATGAACCTAACACGTATGCTATTCAATTAAGAACCAATCAAAGCAGAGTATTGGGTGTTATGGTGCCCAATGTTGCTAATTATTTTTACGATTCGTTTATTGCAGCAGTTGAAGAAGAAGCCAGACTAAATGAATATTCCGTTTTAATTATGCAATCGGGCGAAAATGCTGCAGTTGAATTAGAAAATTTAAATTTATTAAGAAGAAATAGAATTGCCGGCTTATTTGTATCATTAACCACCGAAACAAAAGAAATTAAATCTTTTTTAAAGTTGAATGATATTGATGTGCCTGTTATTTTTTTTGATAGAGTTCCCGAATTTGAAGCTTGCAATAAAATTTGTTTGGCCGATAAAGATGCTGCCCGAATTGCTGCCGAAGCAATAATTGCTAAAAAGAAAAAATATGTATTAGGCTTGTTTGGGCATTTAAATTTATCTATCTCAAAAAAAAGATTAGAATCTTTCAAAGAAACTTTCGAACAAAAATCGCCTCAAACCAAAATTGATATTGCTATTCAACTTAATGAAGAAGAAGCAAAACAAATTACTGCCAAAAAACTAACTGCCAAAAAAAGACCGGATGCCATATTCTGCATGGGCGATTTAACTTTAATTGGGGTAATGCAAGCCATTCAAGAAAAAAAATTAAGAATACCCGAAGATATTGGCGTAATTACTATTAGCAACGGATTTATTCCCACTTTATATTATCCAAAAATAACTTATGTAGAAACCAGTGGTTATAAATTGGGTAAATTGGCATTTACCAGAATGATGTCGTGTTTAGCCGGCAGTTCTTTTGTTCGAGAACTTACTATCGATTCTATTTTGGTAGAAGGCGGCTCGTTATAAATTGCTATCGAATAATTGTTACCGAACCACTCATGGTTGCTCTGCCATTTTTAGGATTAATAATATAATAATACGTACCAATGGGCACAGGATTACCATTAATTGTTCCATCCCAAGGAATATTATACCCTATTGACGAAAAAACCGGTTGCCCACTTCTATCAAAAACTTTTATTTCACAATTGGGGTAATTCGTTAAATATCTTATTTCCCATCTATCGTTAATTCCATCTCCATTTGGCGAAAATGCATTAGGAATAATTGGCTTACGTAACAACTTAACAAAAACCGTATCGCTTGCACTGCAATTACCTTTTCCTGTAACAGTAAGTTGATACGTAATATCGTCTAAAGGTGTTGTGGTTGGATAAGC
>JAKAJX010000203.1 GCA_021824855.1 Bacteroidota bacterium
AATAAGGTAATGTATAATAAAAATCCATCGGCTTCTAAATTGCCGGCCGTATGCGATAAAACCAATTGACCGCCAAACCATAAAATGCCACATAAAACCAACACGCCTAAAAATTCGCTTAATGGCGATGCCAAATCTCTGCGTATTTGAATTTTATTTCTTACATAAAATAATTCTTCATTGGTTTGAATAAATTTTTTTCTTAAATTTTTTTCGGCGTTAAAGGCTTTTATTACTCTTAACCCGCTTAGCGTTTCTTCTAAAACTGATAATAATTCTCCTAATTTAACAGCCGAAATATTCGATTGTTTTTTTAAACTTCTACTTATTCGTCCAATAATAAATCCGGTAATAGGAAGAAAAATAAAAAGGAATAACGACAATGCAGGACTTATCCAAATAAGTACAAATAATATTACCAATAAATTCAACGGATCTTTAATTAATCCTTCCAAAGTGCCAATTACCGAAGTTTCAATTTCGGCAATGTCGTTGGTCATTCTGCTCATCACATCGCCCTTGCGTTGATCGGTAAAATAGCCAATAGGCAATTGCAATAGTTTATTATAAATGTCGGTACGTAGTTTAGTAATAACGCCCATTTTAATTGGCGATAAAACATAGAACGATAAATAAAAAAACAGGTTTTTAAAAAAAACAGAGATGATGATAATGATGGAAATTAAGCCCAAAGCCAGTACTGGTCCTTGTTCTCCATGAGCACGAATAAATTGACCTAATGTGTAATTAATGTATTTTAATACATCAAACATGCTGGAAGGTTTAACCGTTTCAATTTTTTCTTTTCTAAAAATAATATTCATAAATGCCGGTAATCCGGAGAAAGAAACCAGCGAAAACAAAATAGATAAAACGGAAAAAGTAAAGTATAAAACAATTTTTGTTTTATAAAACTGTAGATATTTAAAAAGCCTTAGGTATTTTTTCATTATAAAGAATTGCAATTATACTAACAAATTATGTGCTGCTACCACATTAACTGCTATTTTTACATTGAACAAAGGTAAAGGTTATGCAAGAAGGAAAACGTCAAAAACAAGTTGCTGCCATTTTGTTGGAAGAAATGAATGATATTTTTAGGCGGTTAGGTTTAAATATGATGGATGGGGGAATGGTATCTATTTCATCAATAAAAGTAACACCCGATTTACTTGAAGCCCGCATTTATTTAAGTTTATTTAAGGTTGAAAATCCTAATTTAGTAATGCAAAAAATTGAAGAAAGGGCTTGGGAAATAAAAAAACATTTGGCAGATAAAGTAAAACATCAGCTAAGAAGAATTCCGGTAATACAATATTTTCAGGATGATACTTTAGATCATGTTTTTAAAATGGAAGAACTGTTTAAACAAATAAAACCCCCAACCTCTCAAGAAGAATAAATATTTTTAATTATTAATACGCCCTTTTTTGAGGGATGGGCTACTATGAACTTATTATTTGCATGGCGATATTTTAAATCTAAAAAAAGCACTACTGCCATTAATATTATTGCATGGATTAGCGTATTGGCAATTGCAGTAGGTACTGCATCGCTTATTATTGTATTAAGTGTATTTAATGGTTTTGAGAGTTTAGTAAAAAATTTATATGCCGATTTTTATGCCGATATAAAAATTAGTGCAATAAGCGGAAAAACTATTGAGTTATTGCCCAAAAATATATCCGATTTACAAAATATACACGGCGTAAGTGCATTAAGTTTAATAGCCGAAGAAAAAGCGTTTTTGGTAAATGGAGAAAATCATACTACTGTATTTCTAAAAGGGGTTGATGCCAATTATACCCATACCAATAAAATTACGCAGCATATTATTCGCGGCAAATTTGAACTTGGTACGGCAGCTTCGCCACAAATTGTGGTAGGATCGGGCATTGAAAATGCCGCAGGATTGGATGTTGAAAAAAGCATTTATCCGGTTACTTTATATCTTCCCAATAAAAATGCAAAAACATTTACAAATTCCGATGCACTTAATGCGTATAATGTAATAGCATCGGGCACATTTATGGTGCAACAAGATTTCGATGATAAATATGTTTTCAGTAATCTGGCTTTTTTAAAATATATGCTCGATATGGGAGCAAATGAATATTCTTCAGTTGAAATAAAAATTGATAAAAATTTTGATGCAGATAATGTAAAAAAATCTATTCAACACTTTCTGGGAAATAATTATTTGGTGCAAACACGCTACGAGCAAAATCAGAGTTTATTTACAGTAATGACCATTGAGCGATGGGTCATTTATGCTATTCTTTCTATTATATTAATTATTGCAGCATTTAATATGATTGGTGCTTTAACAATGCTGGTATTAGAAAAACAAAAAGATATTGCAGTGTTAAAAGCCATAGGATTAAATGAAACAAGAATTCAAAAAATATTTTTAAGTGAAGGACTTGTTTTAGCCGGAATTGGTGCAATTAGTGGTATGTTGATAGCTACAATTATTTGTTTATTGCAATTAAAATTTAAGCTGATAAAACTTGCTGGAGGAACTTTTTTAATTGATTATTATCCTGTGCAATTAAATTATACCGATTATATTTTAGTAAGTATTACGGTTATTGTAATTGCATTAATTGCAGCATGGATTCCATCGAGAAAAGCAAGCTTACAAGAATTTTCATTGAAATCGTAAATGCAAAACTACTCGCTACACAAAAGGTTTCAAGCAGCGTTGCTATGTTTTATTTCATGCTTAATAATCGCCTAATGTTTCGGGTAATTGAGCCAATGCTTTTTTAAGTTGTTCGTCGTTAGGAGCAATGCCGTGCCATTCGTGGCTTCCTTCCATAAAATCTACTCCTTTGCCCATTTCGGTTTTCATTAAAATGCAAATAGGTTTACCTTTTCTGGTTAATGTTTTTGCTTTATCTAATCCTGCAATTAATTCATCTATATCATTTCCATTCATTTCAATTACCGTCCAATTAAATGCTTCGAATTTTGCTTTTAAATTAGCTAATCCCATTACATGATTAGTTGGTCCATCAATTTGCTGACCATTCCAATCAATTGTAGCAATTAAATTATCAACTGTATGATGAGCAGCAAACATTATTGCTTCCCAATTTTGACCTTCATCTAATTCTCCATCGCCACATAATGAAAATACCAAATGGTTATCTCCATTTAATTTTTTGGCTAATGCTGCGCCAATGGCCACACTTAATCCTTGGCCTAACGAGCCACTTGCCATTCTTATTCCGGGTAAATGTTCGTGTGTGGTAGGATGACCTTGTAAACGAGAATTTAATTTTCTGAAAGTTGCTAATTCTTTTATATCAAAATATCCGGCTCTGGCTAAAACAGAATAAAATAAAGGAGAGATATGGCCATTAGAAAGAAAGAAAATATCTTCATTCAAACCATCCATTGTAAAGTTGGTAGAGTGGTGCATGGTATGAAAATATAGGGCAGTTAAAAAATCTGTACAACCTAATGATCCGCCCGGATGACCACTTTGAACAGCATGTACCATTCTTAAAATATCTCTTCTAACCTGCGAAGCAATATTTTTTAATTCGTTATTAGTTAGCATATTTTTTTTTCAGACAGCGAAAATAAGTATAAAAGCATCTTTTTGCTAAAACCAATCTATTATTGTTTAGAAAAAATTAAATTTTAATTATAATAAATTTGTTTATTAAAACCTTATTATCTTGCATCCTCCATCCCGTTTGAAAAATCAAGAACCCCTGTTTGAAATTTAAATTTTTATTAATGGAACAAATAATCATAAGTGGGATTCTTGCTTTTGTATTAACCTTTTACGCAATACCTATCATTATTATGGTAGCTAATGCAAATGGAATATACGATCATCCCGATTATGAAAGAAAATTACATAGCCATCCCATACCTTCTATTGGGGGGTTGGCCATTTTTGGCGGATTTATGGTTGCAGTATTGGTTATGGCCAATATAAATGCTGTAGTTGGTTCGTTTCAATATATTATGGCCACATTTGTTATCATATTTTTTGTTGGAGTAAAAGATGATGTTTTAATGATTACTCCTATGAAAAAATTAATGGGCCAATTAATTGTTGCCGCTATTTTAATGTTTAAAGCCAATTTATTAATTACTAATATGCATGGCTTTTTATCTATTACAACAATAGATCCTGCTTTTAGCTATTTTTTATCTTTAATTACCCTAATTGTTGTAATGAATGCTTTTAATTTAATTGATGGAATTGATGGTTTGGCTGCTACCATTAGTATTATTTCTGTTTCATTTCTTTCAGCATTTTTTATAATGAATGGCGATTTATTTTTTGCATTGATGGGTTTTACATTTGTTGCCAGTTTAATTGCATTTTTAATTTATAATTTTGCACCGGCCCGAATTTTTATGGGAGATGGAGGATCTATGTTAAGCGGATTGGTAAATGCTATTTTAGTAATTAGGTTTATTGAAACCGCAGAAAACTCGCATATTTTACCTGTTTTAGCTTCGCCCGCAATGGGGTTTGGTATATTGGCTATTCCGTTATTAGATACTTTGCGTGTTTTTGGAATAAGAATTTTGCATGGCCGATCTCCTTTCTCACCCGATAATAACCATCTGCACCATGTTTTATTGGATAAAGGATTTTCTCATGCGGCTGTTACTTTAATGATGGGTGCAGTATCTATTTGTACAACCGTAGTTACTTATTTTTTATTGCCTATTGGTACAACTAAAGTTATATTATTACTTATTGTATCTTTTTTTACATCTGTATATTTTATTTTTCATGCCAAGCCACGCATAGCTAAATTAACGGTTGTAAAAGGAGAAAAATTAATGGAAGATGCTAATTTAAAAAAGGTAAGAAATTTTGTAAGCTTCCTGAACGATAAAGGTAAAATTGCCGATAAAGACTAACTTCAAATGTATCTTATTTTTATTTTCCTTTCGTGTAACTGTATTTTCACTATATATTTTGTAATGATTTATTAGATTTGCTTTTAAAAGATATTATTATGTCTGATGAATTAGATCTCATTTTTATGGATACTGATGATGCTATGAAAAAAGCAATTAGTCATTTAGAAGTAGAACTTACAAAAATACGAGCCGGCAAAGCCAACCCAACTATGTTAGATGGCATTCATGTTGACTATTACGGAGCTCCTACACTTATTAATCAGGTTGCTAATATTAGTGTATTAGATGCAAGAACTTTAAGTATTCAACCTTGGGAAAAAAATATGCTTAGCCATATTGAAAAAGCAATTATGCAAGCAAATATTGGTATTACTCCTCAAAACGATGGTAACCAAATTCGATTATTTCTTCCACCATTAACCGAAGAAAGAAGAAGAGAATTATTTAAAAAAGCGAGTGGCGAAGGCGAACATGCAAAAGTAGCCATACGCAGTATTCGGCGAGATGCTATTGAGCATATTAAGAAATTGCAAAAAGATGGATTAAGTGAAGATGCAGCAAAAGATGCCGAGAAATCTATTCAGGAAGTTACTGATAAATTTATTGTATTAGTAGATAAGCATTTAACTGCTAAAGAAAAAGAAATGATGAGTGTTTAACTATTCAATAAGTTATTGATGTTTTTCAATCCCTTCTCACAACCCCCGCTTTTTTTGAGAAGGGATTTTTATTGTAATTAGTAATGTACACACCTAATAAAATAATGCCCAAACTAAAAAGTTGCATAAATGTAATTTCTTCTCCTAAAACGATTCCCCAAAAAACAGCAACAAATGGAATTCCGTAGGTAACCATGGATGAAAATAATGCTCCTGCTCTTTTAATGAGCATATAAAAAAGAATGGAAGCTACTGCCGTACCCATTATTCCTAATACTGAACTTGCTGAGATGGAAACTATATTTGCCGTATTGAATGGCAGAGCAAAAAAACCGGTAAACCATAGAATAATAATACATGGAATAATTAAAAAAACAAATGCCAAGGTTGCAATATTAAGCGAGCTAATTCCTTTCATGTGTTTTCCAACCATATTTACATTTACGCCATAAAAAATAGTAGCAATTAAAATAAGAGAAGCGTATTCGGTGTTTTTTAAATCAATCTTTCCATTTCCTCCAAACAAAATTAATAACCCAATAAATCCAACAACAATGCCTATTATTTTTTTTAATTCCGCTTTCATTTCATAAAATAAAATACCAATAATAAAAGCAAATAAAGTGGTAAGTGCATTTAATATGCCTGCTAATGCACTATCAATTTTAGTTTCGGCTAAACAAAATAAAAATGCAGGAAAAAAACTTCCCAATAATCCCGATAGAATGATTAATCCTAATTTTTGTTTTGGAATTTCTTTTAATGCTTTATATGTAAATGGAATTAAAACTATTCCTGCGCTTAAAATTCTTATAGTTGCTACTTCATAAGCTGAGAGACTTTTGAGCCCTTCTTTCATAAGAACAAAGGAACTTCCCCATATAAATGATAATGCTGCAAATAGTAACCAGTTAATTAATTTGGTTTTCAATACAAAAAGTTTTGGCAAATATTATTTTTTTCAATAGCAATATGAGATAAATTATTTAAACCTTCAGTAATAATTATAGAACTGCCAATAATATTTTAGTATTTCAATAAAAGCTGTTATCTTAACTATTCATCAAATTACCAAATATGTCTTTTGTAAAAGAGTTTAAAGAATTTGCCATGCGTGGCAATTTAATTGATACTGCTGTTGCCTTTGTAATGGGTGCCTCATTTGGAAAAATTGTTTCGGCTTTTGTTGATGGAATTGTAATGCCTTTAATTGGCATGTTAACCGGCGGTATTGATTTTAACGATAAGAAGTTAATACTTAAAGATGCTGTTGTAGCAACTAAAGATGCTGCCGGAAATATAATTACTAAAGCAGCACCTGAAGTGTCGGTAAAATATGGCGTATTTATTACTAATGTGCTCGATTTTATTATAGTAGCTTTTGCAGTATTTTTGGTAATTAAGGCAATAAATGCTGCCAAGAAAAAGCAAGAAGATGCTGCTCCTTCTTCTATTCCAAAAACATCTTCTACCGATGCGATATTAATGGAAATACGAGATTCGCTAAAAAAATAGTGTTAAGCAAACCCTATTACCCCACTATTGATTGGTGGGGTTTTTAATTGGTGGATAAAAAAATGTTTTTAGAGTAGTATTATACTATGCTAATTGTTTTATTTGCATTTAAAGTGTTATAAAGTGAATTCACCCAGTTACCAAATTAAGTTAGACCAGTTCGAAGGTCCGTTCGATCTGTTACTTTTTTTTATTGAAAGAGATGAGTTAGATATTTATAACATTCCTATCTATAAAATAACTAAAGATTTTTTAGAATATATTCATGAGCAAAAGCAATTAAATATTGAATTAAGCAGCGAGTTTATTTTATTTGTTTCTACTTTAATGCGCATTAAAGCAAAAATGTTATTGCCTCGAAAAGAAATAGACGCTCATGGCAACGAAATTGATCCAAGACAAGAGCTGATTGATAAAATTTTAGAATACAAAAAATTTAAAGAAGCTGCTGCACAAATGGCCGAAATGGAAGCTCAAAGATTGTTATTGGTTAAAAGAGGTAATTTACAAAAAGAGCTTTCGGAAATTGGCGAACAAGCTGGTGAAGGAACAGAAATTCAGTCTATTACCTTATTTAAATTAATGAAAACATTTGAACGTGTAATGCAGCGTTTAAATGAGCGAACCAATAAGCCTGTACATACCGTTGTAAAATATAATTATACTATTGAAGGCACCAGAGAATATGTTTTACAAACTATTGAAAAAGAAAAAACCGTTTCATTCGAAAAAATATTTATGGTTTGTGAAAACCGTATTCATGCAATATTTCTTTTCCTATCCTTACTCGAATTGGTACAACAGAAATACATGAAATTATTAATGGGAGAAGGAAGAAATAATTTTATTATTGAATGGAATGAAAATAGAGAAGAAGATTTACTAAATGCAGGAACTGAGATTATGAATAACGATGATAATTGATATTACTCCTCATCTCAATTCCTATCATTCATTTATTAGCTTGTATTTAAAAAATAAATAAAAATTATTCTGCTGCCATTTGCTGTACCACACGTATAATATCTTCTGCATTTGGTTTACTAAAATAATCTCCATCACTTCCATAAGATGGCCGATGTGGTTGTGCTGTTAAAGTTTTAGGTGCAACATCTAACCATTGATAACCACCTTGTTCCTCCATTACTTTGTTATACATGTAAGCAGCAGTACCTCCGGGAACATCTTCATCTACAAATAAAATGCGATTGGTTTTCTTCAATGATTCTATAATTTGATGATGAATATCGAATGGAAGTAGTGTTTGAACGTCTATTACCTCACAACTAATGCCTAATTTTTCTAATCTATCTGTGGCATCTTGAATAATTCTTAAAGTAGATCCGTACGAAACAATGGTAATATCTGTTCCTTCTTTAATAATTTCCGGAATGCCTAATGGAACTGTAAATTCTAATAAATTAGCAGGCAATTTTTCTTTTAATCTGTAACCATTTAAACATTCAATTACAATTGCCGGATCGTTACTACGCAATAAAGTATTGTACATTCCTGTTGCCTGAACCATATTTCTTGGAACACAAACATACATGCCTCTAAGTGCATGAATAATCATTCCCATTGGGCTGCCACTATGCCAAATACCTTCTAATCTATGTCCTCTTGTTCTAATAATAATAGGACAACTCTGTTGTCCATAAGTTCTAAAATGGGTAGTGGCTGCATCATCACTTAATGTTTGTAAGCCATACAATAAATAATCTAAATACTGAATTTCGGCAATTGGTCTTAATCCACGTAAAGCCATTCCAATCGCCTGCCCCATAATGGTTAATTCTCTAATTCCTGTATCAAAAATTCTTTCTTTGCCATGTTTAATTTGTAAACCGGCAAAACCTTGGTTTACATCACCAATGTATCCAACATCTTCTCCAAAGGCAAACACCAAAGGGTTATGGGAAAATAGGGCATCAAAATATTTGTTTAATACCTCATATCCATTAATGGTAGGTGCATCAAAAGAAATGAAAGGTTTTATTTCTTCAACATGTAAGGCACTTTTCGAACCTTCATTGTATAAAAATGAATTGTATAGTTTTTTACTTTCTTCAAGTATAGAATGGTAATATGTTTGAATTGATTGAACCGATGGAGATTGTGGTGCAGCTTCTATTGCTAAGGATAAAGTGCGTAATACATCTCTGCGTAAAGGTTCAATATTACTTTGTAAATCGGAGGCTAATTGTTGTAAGTAATTGTAAGTTTCAATATCATTAACCATCATTTCTTTAATGAGTTCTACTGATTGACTTACTTGAATTTTTATTGGTGCATGAAATTTTT
>JAKAJX010000038.1 GCA_021824855.1 Bacteroidota bacterium
TGATATGTACCCTCCTAAAACAGTAGGGAAACCATTAATTGAACAAATGATTGAAGCAGGAAAACGCTTATATGTAATAGATGCTATATTACCCTACGCCCAAGATTCGCTTAAAACGGGCTATACTGAAGAGCAATTAAAAGGTTGTTTTAAAAATGAACGAGCTGTTTGGACATTTTTTGTAGAAAATAATTTATTATTTGAAACAGAAGCAACACTAATTACACCTTATATTAATGATGGCCCTAATACACCTGAATTAGGCTCCAATTCGCCGGGATTTATTGGCCAGTTTGTTGGATGGCAAATTGTAAAAGAATGGATGATGAATAATAAACAAAAAAGTTTAGACGAATTAATGAATACAGATGCAAAACAAATTTATAACGAAGCACATTATAAACCTTAGTTCATTTTATTGGGAACAATCATCTCAAAAGGAGGAATTTTTACACTAAATTGTTCTTTCGAATTTTGATTTTCCATAGAGTAATATCCTTGCATTTTTCCCATTTCGGTTCTTAAATTACAACCACTAACATACTGAAATTGTTCGTTGGGCTTTAAAACCGGCTGAACACCTACCACACCTTCGCCTTCTACTTCTCTATGTTCTCCATTACTATCAAAAATATACCAATGCCTTCTCAATAATTTAATGGTAAAAGAATTATGATTTTCAATAGTAATTCTATAAGCAAACATAAACTCATTATTCGTCGGGTTACTGTAATCCGATTGATAGAAAGTTTCTACACTAATTTGTACTCCTTCAGAAATTTTAGAAATCATTTGCTGCTATGATTAAATTAAAGATAATAATTTAAGGTAAAGCAAAAAATATTTTTGATTCTCATCAAATAAACAATTGATGAACCTATACTTAGTTTGCAATATAATAACAGTTAAAACGCATCAATTGTTTCGATAGCCTGTATTTTTGCCCAAAAATAGAAATATAATGATAAAGATTGCTGTAGCTAAAGGCGATGGTATTGGCCCCGAAATTATGGATGCCACTTTACAAATATTTAATGCAGCGAAAGTTCCTCTGGAATATCATATTGTTGAAATGGGTAAATGGGTGTTTGATAAAGGATTTAACAATGGAATGACTCCGGAAGCTCAACAAACAATTGAAAATTTGGGCATTTTATTTAAAGGACCAATGGAAACACCCAAAGGAAAAGGGGTGAAAAGTGTAAATGTAACTGCCCGAAAAACATGGAATACCTATGCCAATAAAAGAACTTTTCAAACATTATATGGCGTAAATACCGTATTTAGCCAAGCCGGTATTCCTATTGATATTACTATTGTTCGAGAAAATATTGAAGATACTTATGGCGGTGTTGAGCACATGCTTACACACGATGTAGCATTAAGTCGCCGCTTTATTACCCGCCCGGGTAGTTTACAAGTAATAAAATATGCTTTTGAAATGGCAAAGAAAAAACAAGCCAAACGTATTACTTGTGGCCATAAAGCCAATATTATGAAAATTACCGATGGCTTATTTTTAGATGTATTTTATGAAGTAGCGAAAGATTATCCGGAACTAAAAGCCGATGATGTTATTGTGGATGATTTATGTATGAAATTAGTTACTCGCCCCGATTTGTTTGATGTTGTTGTATTAACCAATTTACAAGGCGATATTGTTAGTGATTTATGTGCCGGATTAGTTGGTGGACTTGGATTTGCACCTTCTGCAAATATTGGAGATCATATTTCTATTTTCGAAGCAGTACATGGAACTGCTCCGGATATTGCCGGAAAAAATATTGCTAACCCTACCGCTTTATTATTAAGCGGAATAGGCATGCTAAGGCATTTAGGATTAATGGAAAGTGCCGCAATGATTGAAAATGCTTTACTATACACATTAGAAAGTGGTATTCATACCGGCGATTTTGGCGATAAAAATATTCCCCCGGTAAATACAACAATCTTTACACAGGCAATTATTAACAACTTCGAAAAATTACCATCACACAATCCTAAGCCTTTATTAAATAATCAAAAAATAACTCCTACGCTCTTTAAACTTAACCAAAATGCAATGATGGAATCTGTAACACAACAAGATGAAAAAATTGTAGGTGTTGATATGTTTATTGAGAGTAACGAACAACCACAAGATATTGCCAAAAAATGTTTAAGGCATGCAGGCGTTAAATTTAAATTAATTAATATTAGCAATAGAGGAACTCAAGTGTGGCCTACCGGAAGTGTTTATACTAATTTAGTTAATCAATTCAATGTTCGATTTGAATCGTTAGAAGAAGAACCTCTTAACCAGCAAGATGTTATTGGGTTATATGTTAGTTTAAGTGGCAATTTTAAAATTTGCTCTCTTGAATTATTAAACCAATTAGGCGATAAAAAAGCCTATTCTTTAGCACAAGGGCAATAAATTAGTAGCAAAAAATAAAATACTTTCCTTTTTCCGAAATCGTTTTTTTCAGGCTTTCGGCTCAGGTTATTTTTTTTATATTAATTTCACGGCCTGAAAATTATTGATATGCAGAACTATTAAGAGCAGGAAGCTGCAATGCAACAAAGTATAATTACTTTACTTTTGCTAATAATATCAATATTTTTCTTTCTGTAATTACAACTTAAATTTTAAATTTTTTATGGCCGAAGTGATTTTAATGCCAAGATTAAGTGATACCATGACCGAAGGCGTAATTGCTGCATGGCACAAAAACGTAGGAGATACTATTAAAAAAGGAGATCTTCTTGCAGAAATTGAAACCGATAAAGCCACTATGGAATTAGAAAGTTATCAATCCGGCGTATTATTACATATTGGTACTACCTCCGGAGGAAAACTTCAAGTAAACGATTTATTGGCAATAATTGGGTCAGCAGGAGAAGATATAAGCACCTTACTTACTCCTAACACAAAAAATATTCCTCCTTCTTCCATAAATACCCCAGCCACCGCTGCACCTGAAACTACAACCGCTACCGGCATAGACATTACTACTGCAGAGGAAGTGGTTTTAATGCCAAGATTAAGTGATACCATGACCGAAGGCGTAATTGCTGCATGGCATAAAAACATAGGAGATACTATTAAAAAAGGAGAAGTTTTAGCCGATATTGAAACGGATAAAGCCACCATGGAATTAGAGAGTTATAAAGATGGTATATTGCTATATCAGGGAGCAAAAGCCGGAGAAAAAATTATTGTAAACGATTTGCTTTGCATAATTGGAAAAGAAGGATTAGACATTGCAAGTATGATTGCTGCCGTAAAAGCAGGAAACAATCATGTAGCTGCCCAACCCGAAGAGCCTGCTACCATCAGTGCAGCAACTACTGCTTCTACTGTTACACCTGCCAATCAGCAACAAATTAATACAATTGTAAATGAGGGCAGAATATTGGCTTCTCCATTGGCTAAAAAAGTAGCTGCCGAAAAAGGAATTGATTTAAAATATATTAAAGGAACAGGAGATAACGGCAGAATTGTAAAAAGTGATATTGATAATTATAGTCCTACTACTCAAGCACCAACAGCAACTATTACAAGCGAAATAACTCCATCTAATAATCAAATTGCCCAAACTCTTGTACAAACGGACATGTCTTCGTTTGATGAAGTTCCTGTATCGCAAATGCGTAAAACAATTGCACGCCGTTTAAGTGAAAGTTTATTTACTGCTCCACATTTTTATCTAACGATGAGTATAGATATGGATGCAGCAGTAGCCGCAAGAACCAAATTAAACGAATCGGGCAAAATAAAAATTAGTTTTAACGATATAGTACTTAAAGCTACAGCAGTAGCTTTAAAACAGCATCCCAAAGTAAATAGTAGTTGGTTAGGCGATAAAATTCGCTTCAATCATCATATTAATATTGGTGTTGCAGTTGCAGTTGATGAAGGTTTATTAGTGCCTGTTATTCGTTTTGCCGATAGTTTAAGCTTAAGTGAAATAGCTGTTCGGGTTAAAGATTATGCACAAAAAGCAAAGGACAAAAAATTACAACCCAGCGATTGGGAAGGAAGTACTTTTACCATCTCTAATTTAGGCATGTATGGTATAGATCAATTCACCGCAATTATTAATCCCCCCGATGCCTGTATTTTAGCCATTGGTGGAATATCGCAAGTACCTGTTGTAAAAAATGGACAAATTGTTGTTGGGAATATTATGAAAGTAACTTTAAGCTGCGATCATAGAGTTGTTGATGGTGCAACCGGTGCTGCATTTTTACAAACATTAAAAAGCCTCTTAGAAGAGCCTTTAAGAATGCTCGTTTAAAAGCCTCAAACTAAATAGTCCTAAAATAGAAAAGTTCTGAATTTACAATCAGAACTTTTTTTATATAGATTATATAGCTTCTCTTACAACGTTGTAAAATAACTTACGCTGTAGTTGTATTATTATCAGGCGTGGCTTCAACAACCGGTGGCATTTCTACTACCTGAGGAGCAGGAGGAGTTACTTCAACAGTTGCTTCAATTATAACAGGTTTAACTGTTTTCTTTACAGCCTTCTTAACTACCTTTTTAGCCGGAGCTGCTTTTTTAACAACAGCTTTTTTGACTGCTTTCTTAACTACTTTTTTGGCCGGAGCCGCTTTTTTAGCAACCACTTTTTTGACTGCTTTCTTAACTACTTTTTTAGCCGGAGCTGCTTTTTTAGCAACCACTTTTTTAACCGCTTTCTTAACTACCTTTTTAGCCGGAGCTGCTTTTTTAGCAACCACTTTTTTAACCGCTTTCTTAACTACTTTTTTGGCCGGAGCTGATTTTTTAGCAGCCACTTTTTTAACTACTTTCTTTGCAGCTTTTTTAACTACTTTTTTGGCTGGAGCTGGTTTTTTAGCAGCCACTTTTTTAACAATTTTCTTTTTTGCTTTTGCCATAAAAATATTTGTTTTGGGATGGTTAATTTATTGGTATCGAAAGTTAGAAATAATATTTAATAAAACAATTAATACTTTTAAAATCTTCATTTTTTTTTATTGCTTTTTTCGATTTTTATTTCTTAACTAATTTGAAAATTAATATTGAACTTTAAGCTATGAAAAAAGTACTTGTTATAGGAGCATCCGAAAACAGCTCTCGTTATAGTTATTTGGCAATTGAGAAGTTAAGAAAATACAACTATCCTGTTATTGCAATTGGCGGCAAAAAAGGAAAAGTAAATGATGTTGATATAATCACCGAACATCCTGCATTAACCAATATTGATACTGTTACCCTGTATTTGAACAAAGAAAAACAAAAAGAGTATTATGAATATATTTTATCACTTCATCCCAAAAGAATTATTTTTAATCCGGGTACAGAAAATGATGCGTTTGCCGAAATAGCTAAAACAAATGGCATTAAAGCTTTAGAAGCTTGTACTTTGGTTATGCTTAATACAGGTCAATTTTAAAAGTTACTTCGCAGCCATAAATCAGATTTTCAAGTTTATTAACCCATTGTTAATAATAAAATATAGCTAATTATAGGTTTTTGTAAGTAACTTACCAAAACCTTCATTTTATGCTTTGGAGAAAATTTAACGGAGAACATATTCAAATTCCTATCAAATATGCAGTTGAAGATGCAATTAAAAAAGAAGCTGCAAAAGGTATTAAATTAAAAGTATGCATTGGTACCGATAGCCAAGTAAAAGGTGATGATACCGAATTTGCTACTGTTATTGTTTTTTTACGCGAACACAATGGCGGATTCATGTACATTCATAATGAAAAAACAAAACAAAGGTTTCATATTAAAGAAAGAATGTTATTGGAAGTTGCTAAAAGTATTGATGTAGCTTATGAACTATGCGATTTGTTTATTTTGTATAATGTTGAAATGGAAGTGCATGCCGATATTAATACTAATCCGGGATTTAAAAGTAACGATGCACTGAAAGAAGCCATGGGATATATTTTAGGAATGGGTTTTGCATTTAAAGCAAAGCCGGAAGCATTTGCAAGTAGCTGTTGTGCAGATAAAGTTGTTAATTAACAGCACTTCGATAACAATGGATTTGGTAAATATGTATTTTACTGATCACTAAATTCATTTAAATAAATTCGAACAAATAATATAAACATTGCCAAAAGTATTGGACCAAAAACCAATCCTATAAACCCAAATAATTTCAACCCAATTATTACTCCAAATGTGGTAATTAACGGATGTACATTTCCCATCTTCTTTTGAATTGCCATTCTAAAAAAACTATCTAACGTATACATAATTCCAAAACCATAAAGCAAAAGTATTATTCCTTTTACTTCATACCCATCTGCAAAAAGTAACAATGCAATAGGTATAAAAGCCAATGACGAGCCTACCATTGGAACAATAGCTGCCAAACAAGTAACTACAAACCAAAATGCAATATCTGTTACACCTAATATCCAATAGGCAATTGCACCTAAAATTCCTTGTATTAAGGCAGTTACAGGTATTCCAATTGCATTAGATGTAACAAGTGTTTGAAGCTCGTTGCCAATTAACTGAACGTTTTCGTTTTTTAAAGGAACATTTTTTATTAACCATTTTTCCAAGCTGTTATAGTTGATTAACAAAAAGTATAAAACAAAATATAGTATTGCAATAATGATAACCGTATTAAAAGTAGCACCTACTATTTGAGGAATTATTTCTGCTATTGTTTTTCCTGCAGCTTCTAAATTTTTATCGCTTATAATTTCAATATGATATTTAACCTCTATGCTATTAATAATTTTTGTAAGTATAGCTATTAACTGATTGGAATTTTGAATAGCATAATCAATTTTTACATACAAAACATTTATTAAAACAGTTATTGGCAATAAAATAATAAGAAATGATGCAAGCATTAATGCCATTGCTGCAATAGGTGTATGCCATTTTCTTTTATCAACTAAAAAGTTCATTGGCTTTCGCATTAATATATAAAAAGTAATTGCTCCTAACAATGCCGGAAAAAACGACCATAACTGATAAAAAATAAATATTGCCCATACTATTAGTATACTATAAAAACTTAGTTGCCGCAATTTATTTGAGTTAAGTTTTAACATACTACTACATTATAACAATTAAAGTAATTAAAATTGGCTAATAATATTGTTTATTAACA
Source organism: Bacteroidota bacterium (assembly GCA_021824855.1). Lineage (GTDB taxonomy): Bacteria > Bacteroidota > Bacteroidia > Chitinophagales > Chitinophagaceae > JAKAJX01. The sequence goes on from JAKAJX010000038.1 coordinate 7,098, forward strand.
TTGGATATTTAAAATAAAATAATAATTCCTTTCTTTGCCATTTCCATCACTTAATTGTACAGTTGTATGTGGTATAGTTTAGGAAGATTAATTCTAAAATACAGAATAACATTATTAAGCATTTTAATAGTATTTACAGTTATTATGAGCTTTTTTGCTTCGCAGGTTAAATTAAGCTACGATTTTTCGAAAGCAGTACCAACCGATAATAAAAAGTATATAGAATATCAGGCTTTTGTAAAAAGATTTTCCTCCGATGGAACTACATTAGTAATTGGCATTGAAAGCGATAAATTTTTTACAGTACCCGTTTTTAATTCATTAGAGAAATTACACCAAGATTTAAAAAAAGTAAATGGTGTAATGGATGTGCTTAGCATTCCCGAAACAATTGCACTAACAAAAGATGCTGTTACCGATAAATTAATACCTACTAAAATATTTAATTATCCTTTCACAAATCAACTTCAATTAGATAGCGCTAAACTAATTTTTGAAAACCAACTATTTTACAGGGGACTTTTATACAATAAAGAAACCAATGCCTATTTATTGGCAGTTAACTTAAAGAAAGATTTGGTAGAAAGCAAGAGCAGAACAATGCTAATAAATAATGTTTTAACCGAAGTAAAAAAGTTTGAAGATGCTTCCGGAATTAAAACACATATTAGCGGGCTGCCCTATATTAGAACCATCATAAGCGACAAAATAAAACAAGAAATGAACTGGTTTTTAATTGGTTCAATTCTTTTATCGGCTCTTATTTTATTGTTATTCTTCAAATCTTTTAGTTTCACTTTAATGAGCTTATTGGTGGTAAGCATAGGTGTTGTAAGTAGTATTGGCACTATGGTTTTGTTGGGTTATAAAATTACATTACTAACAGTACTTATTCCGCCTTTAGTGGTTGTAATTGGCGTACCAAATTGTATTTATTTTTTAAATAAATTTCATACCTCATTTTTAGTAACCAACGATAAAAAATCTGCTATAATTAATATGGTTGGTAGAATGGGAATTGTAACCCTATTCTGCAATATTGCAGCGGCTATTGGTTTTAGCGTATTTGCATTTACACGTAGCCAATTATTAAAAGAATTTGGAATTGTATCGGGCATAAATATTATGGTACTATTTCTTATTTCACTTATTTTCATTCCCATTACATTAAGTTATTTACCTGCTCCAAAACCTAAACACGTTAAATACCTAAAGAATAAACTTTTAGAAAAATTCTTAATTAAAATAGAACAATGGGCATTGCAACATACCAAATGGGTATATATTATAAGTTTTATTACCATTGCTTTTGCCATTGCCGGAACTTTTAAATTAAAAAGCGAAGGTTTTATGGTAGATGATTTACCAAAAAACGATACTATTTATACCGATTTAAAATGGTTTGAAAATAATTTTAAAGGAGTAATGCCTTTAGAAATTGTAATTGATACCAAAAAGAACAGAGGTGCATTGAATATGGAAACTTTACAAAATATAGATTCCTTAAGTAATTACATTGCATCGAAAGCCGAAACAGCAAAACCATTTAGTATTGTTGAAGCACTTAAATTTGGGAATCAGGCATTTTACAATGGAGATACTTTAAGTTATGTACTGCCTATAGAAATTCCTGCATCAATTGCAATTGCCTTACGCACAAAATCTACCAACAAAACAAATATCACCAGAATTGTTTCTAATTTTATTGATACTACTCAACGATACATTCGAGTTAGTGTTAACATGAAAGATATTGGCAGTAAACGCTTACCTATTTTACTTGATGATTTTAAAAATAAAGCCAATCAAATTTTCGACTCCACTAAATACCATATTACATTTACGGGCAGCAGTGTAACTTTCTTAGAGGGCAGTTCATTTATTATTAATGGATTAAAAGAAAGTATTTTCTGGGCATTTTTATTAATTGCACTTTCAATGTTATTTCTTTTCCGTTCTGCCAGAATATTATTATGTTCTTTAATTCCCAATATTATTCCTTTAGTAGTTACTGCAGGTGTTATGGGATGGGTGGGTATTACATTAAAACCCTCTACAGTATTGGTTTTTAGCGTTGCATTAGGAATTGTAATTGATGTAACCATTCGTTTTTTAGTAAACTATAAACAAGAGTTGCCCAATAATCAAAATAAAGTTCAACCAACACTAATTCAAACTATACATCATACAGGTATTAGTATTATTTATACCTCGTTGGTGTTAATTGCAGGAT
>JAKAJX010000014.1 GCA_021824855.1 Bacteroidota bacterium
ATTATATGCACAATTTGGTGTAGGCTTAGCTCGTATGGCACGTACTATTCGCGAAAGAATGAACGTTCGCGATAATGAAGTATTTACACCGGTAGATTTAATTAATGCAAGAACATTATCTTCTGTAATTAATTCTTTCTTTGGAACCTCTCAATTATCTCAATTCTTAGATCAAACAAACCCATTATCAGAAATTACACACAAACGCCGTATTTCTGCATTAGGGCCTGGTGGATTAAGTAGAGAAAGAGCCGGATTTGAAGTTCGAGATGTACACTATTCACATTATGGTCGTTTGTGTACTATTGAAACTCCGGAAGGGCCCAATATTGGATTAATTTCTACACTGTGCGTTCATGCTTCTATCAATGATATGGGTTTTATTGAAACACCCTACAGAAAGGTAATAGATGGCAAAGTGGATATGAAGGAATTAACCTTTTTAAGTGCCGAAGAAGAAGATACTGCTAAAATTGCCCAAAGTAATTCACCATTAAAAGAAAATGGCGAGTTTGCTGAAGATAGAGTAGTATCTCGTCAAACCGGTGATTTTCCAATTTTAGATAAATCTGAGGTGGAATATATGGATGTTGCCCCTAACCAAATTGTTGGATTAAGTGCTTCATTAATTCCTTTCTTAGAGCATGATGATGCTAACCGTGCATTAATGGGATCTAACATGCAACGTCAAGCAGTTCCATTAATTTTACCAGAAGTACCTATTGTAGGAACCGGATTAGAAGGTAAAGCTGCACGTGATGCAAGAATTCAAATTCATGCAGATGGCAATGGTATTGTAGAGTTTGTTGATGCCAATGAAATTCATGTACGATACGATAGAAATGATACAGATAGATTGGTAAGTTTTGAAGATGATTTAAGAATATATCGATTAACCAAATTCATTAAAACAAACCAATCAACCAACATTAATTTACGTCCTTCAGTTAAAAAAGGGCAAGCAGTTAAGAAAGGTGATTTTTTAACCGAAGGTTATGCAACCAAAGATGGTGAATTAGCATTAGGAAGAAATCTGCAAGTTGCTTTCATGCCTTGGAAAGGATATAATTTTGAAGATGCTATTGTAATTAATGAAAAAGTAGTACGTGAAGATTGGTTTACTTCTGTTCATATTGATGAATATGAATTAGAAGTTAGAGATACTAAATTGGGTGAAGAAGAATTAACTCCTGATATACCAAACGTATCCGAAGAAGCTACGAAAGATTTAGATGAAAATGGTATCATTAGAACCGGAGCTACAATTAAAGAAGGAGATATCTTAATTGGTAAAATAACTCCTAAAGGCGAATCAGATCCAACTCCGGAAGAAAAACTATTAAGGGCTATTTTTGGAGATAAAGCAGGCGATGCAAAAGATGCTTCATTAAAAGCACCTAATGGTACCGAAGGCGTTGTTATTGATAAAAAATTATTTCAACGTGCTAAGAAAGATAAAAATGCAAAAGTTCGCGAAAAAGCACAGTTAGAAAAAGTAGAAAAAATTCATCAACAAAACGTAGAAGATCTTAAAGAGCAATTATTAAGCAAACTACAAATTTTATTAAAAGATAAAACTTCTGTAGGTGTAACCAATAATTTTGGAGAATCGCTAATTGGTAAAGGTGCTAAGTTTAATGCAAAAAATTTAGCTGTTATCGATTATCAAAACGTAAATCCTTTAGGATGGACTAGCGAGAAAGAAACTGATGATTACATTAATACGCTTTTGCATAATTACAGTATTAAATACAACGAAGAATTAGGAAGATATAAAAGAGAGAAATTCAATATATCAATAGGTGATGAATTGCCGGCAGGTGTATTAAAATTAGCAAAAGTATATTTAGCAGTTAAACGTAAGTTGAAAGTAGGAGATAAAATGGCGGGTCGCCATGGAAATAAAGGTATTGTTGCTAAAATTGTACGTGCAGAAGATATGCCATTTATGGAAGATGGTACGCCGGTTGATATTGTATTAAATCCTTTAGGTGTACCTTCTCGTATGAATTTGGGGCAGATTTACGAAACTATTTTAGGATGGACAGGTAAAAAATTAGGTTTAAAATTTGCAACCCCTATTTTCGATGGTGCAAGTACTGCCGAAATTGAAGAATTATGCAATAAAGCTGAAATTCCTATTAATGGGCATACCTATTTGTATGATGGTGAAACTGGCGAACGTTTTCATCAAAAAGCAACAGTTGGTGTTATTTATATGATTAAACTACACCACATGGTAGATGATAAAATGCATGCTCGTTCTATTGGGCCATATAGTTTAATTACGCAACAACCATTGGGTGGTAAAGCTCAATTTGGTGGTCAACGTTTTGGTGAAATGGAAGTTTGGGCATTGGAAGCTTATGGCGCTTCTAATATATTGCAAGAATTACTTACACTTAAATCTGATGATATTATTGGACGTGCAAAAACGTATGAATCTATTGTTAAAGGAGAAAACATACCACGTGCAGGAGTACCGGAATCATTTAATGTATTAGTTCATGAATTAAGAGGGTTAGGTTTAGATTTGAAGTTTGAATAAATGAATATAATAGAGTGATGAATAATTCTAAAAAAGCCTGATAATTTTTTATCAGGCTTTTTTGTGATGCCACTGAATTTTTCTTCCAGCCAATATTTTAAATACCAATCCATCGGTTGCTTTAGTTAAACCAAAACCCGGACCCACATTCAATTCCCAATCATTATTATTTAATAAATCGTATACAAAAAATAGTGCATGACTTTGTTCGGGAGAGGGATTGAATTCGTTGATTTGCCCCATTCCTCCATAATATTCAATGCCTAAAGCTGCTGTTTTAAAAAAGCTGTACGATAGTTTAATATTAGGCTCAAAAACAGGTATACTTGATTTGTCTACGCCCTTTAAACTAAAACCTAAAGTTGGATTAATACAGGCATAAAACTTATTCCATTGTTTATCTATAATTGGACGAAGCTCAACATTCCATGTATCGGGAGAATAATTTTGATCTTGATAACCAATTTCGGCAGATAAGCTTACACCTACCGGTAAGTTCCAATTGGAAGGTGCCATTATACGCGGACGGATATGAGTACCAATTATTTTATATCCATATCCCGAGGTATAATTGGTAAACAAATAATATCCTATTTCAAAATTATCAGTTATTCCCTGTGTTATTTCAATTGTTTCGTGCAATGCATGGTTACTGGGCAATACACCTTTTACAATATTGGGTTCTCCATTCAATGTAAAATTGCTATGAAGCTCGAAAATAGTGCTGTATTTAGGCTGTGTTTGAGAACTGTACACTTGAATTTCGTAATTGTCTTGAGCCATTACTATTTGTACCCAGGCTATACATAAAAAAGTAAAAACAATTAATTTCATTAGTCATATTTTTGGTAGGTAAAAATCTATTAATATTATTTTGTAGGGAGAGGAAAATTATATTTCGAAGTAGGCAATTGTGCCACCTACCCAAGTTTTATTGGCATTATATCTTACGCCAATCATTTTTCCTTTGCTTAGTCTTGCTAAATTAAATACTGCTATTGGTCGTTCTTGTTTATTTTTTCTGAAATAAAAAATTCTTATTTCTGCTTTGGCAGGTACATCGGGTGTTTCAATAATATTGGCATAATTTACTTTTCGTTGTAAAATCCAATGTTGTTTATCTTTCAAATTAATAATATCATTTTTCGTAACATCAATAATAACACCTTGTCCCGCAAAAGAAAATAAAGGTTTTAGAACAAAATTTTCGAGGTTGTCGGGTATTTCTTTTAAATCATCTACAAAAAAAGTTTCGGGAACGTATTTGTTATTGATAAATGGCAAATTGTATTTACTAATTCTATAAAACCAATTAGGGTGAGGAATCCATTCAACATTTAGTTCTTCAAAAAGAATTTTTCCTTTCTCTTGAATGTCTTGCGATTGTTGTTGTAATTCATCAAAAATTATTCTGTTATAAATGCGTTTAATTTGAATTTTGTTTCCATCTTTTATATAAAATAAGTTAGCACCTTCTTTTATTAATTCGGTTAAACAAACAATAGCAATGCCTACATATTTTTGTGTACAATAAAAATCAATTCTTGTTTTTTGTTGATGCGGAAAAAGTTCTAATAAAACCACATTTTCGTTATGGGCATCTCCAACAATAATTTCATGTAATAATTGTAAGTAAGTTTCTTTAGTAAAGCCATTGAAGTAGGCAGAATAGTTTTCGGGTATGCTAAAATGTTGTTGCATTATTTCGTTGTGCAATACTTGGTAGGCAAATAACGTAGGAAACCCTTGCATTTCTATTAATTGCGGTTCTATTTCTCCTTCGGCATTTTCGCATATTCCAAAATCGAATGCAATGAACTGAGAAAAACTATTTTCGTTGGGTACATTTAATTGATTGGGAACTGCATTTTTAGTAATAGCAAAAAAATTAGTTTGCTCAATAATATCAATAATATTTTCGCAGGTTTGTAATACTTTTTCTTTAAAATATTTATCAATAAATACCGGAGTTTCTGCTACTCTAAAGTCAATTGCATTAGGGTAGGCAGCGTTTAAATTAGATAAAAATTTTTGATATTTTTCTGTTGTAAATGTTCGGTTATATTGTTCTCTGTACGCTTTTACCATACGCAATAACTATATTTTTTATGGTACGTTTTTAATACTGTAATTAAGAAAGTTAGATAAAATTTTGCTATAGGTAAATATTATTTTATCGGGGTCTTGCAATTGTTCTACCATGCTTTTCCATTTTTCTTCGCCATAGGTTTTAATTACATGTTCTTTTTTATCCGAACGTTGTAAATACATGCTCATGCCTATGGCATCGGCTTCCGGATGAAATTGTGTGCCGATAAAATATTGATTAAATCGCAAAGCCATAATGGCTCTTTCGTAAGGCACATGTGGTCTTTCTTTTTCAATAGCCAAAATTTTTCCACCCATTTTTTTTATTGCATGATGATTGGGCTCAATCACTTGAAAATCTCTGCTATCAACTACATAAAATGGATCATTTAAACCCTCAAAAGCCAATTCATTTTTTCCATCTTTTAGCATGTGTACCGGAAAAACACCAAATGAAGTAGATTTTCTTTTGCATACAGTAGCAATTTTAAAATATCTACAGGCTAACTGAAAACTATGGCAAATAAAAAACACCTGCTTTTTTGTTGTATTAGCATCGTTGTTATTATAATTATTTACATTTTCCATCCATTGCATAAATAAATTATCCCATTCTTCACCTTCGGTTTCTATGGGCGAACCCGGACCACCCGAAGCAATAAATGTATCGTAACTTAAATCGGGTAATTGCAATTTTTGCCTAACATCAAATTCGTCAAAAACTACGGTGTAATTATGTAATTCACTCCATTGGTGTATAATTTCTCTAATGCATCGCATGCCTTGGTTTTCATGACCTTCGTATAAATCTAAAATTGCAATTTTTATGGATGCTTCTTTCGCTCTCATTTCAGCAAACATAAGAAAAAGGAATAAATGTGAAAGATGAATAGTGAGATGAGAGAAGAAAATGCTTCGTCTTTTCGAGGGAGGAACGACCGAGAAATCTGTTTGAATTGAATGTTGCAGGTTTTTTATTGGGTAGATTTCTCACTTCGCTTCGCTCCGTTCGAAATTGTAGATGTTTAATAATTCGATGACAAAATTTAGATTAGAAAAAAATTTGTTATGCGAATCAATACGAATGATTTAACGATAGCAAGAAATTACTTAGAGAAGTATCGTTTTTTGATAAAAGAGTATGAGTTGGTAAAATCTAAGAAGCATCCTCAATTTAGGTTAGCTCAGGATTTTTATAAAGCTCATGATACAGATAGGCGGAGTTTTCTGAAGTATTATAATCGGTATAAGGCAAGTGGAAAAGAAAGTGATTTATTACCACAGAAACGAGGTCCTAAGTATAAGACAAGGCGTCCAATGCGTTTTATTGAGAATAAAGTAATAGAACTTCGCCAGAGAGGTAATTCCAGATACGAGATAGTAAGTATATTACAACCATCATTGCATAAATTTACACCATCAGCATCAGGGATTTATAATATTTGCAAACGTTATGGATTAAACCGGTTAAGTCCCAAAATGCAGGCCAATAAAAGAAAAATCATCAAAAAGAGAATGGGAGAATTAGGTCATATAGACTGTCATTATTTAAGCAAAAGCATCATTCGTGGCGAAAGCCGTAAGTTATACATGGTTTGTATTATAGACGATTATAGCAGGTTGGCATGGGCAGAAGTAACAGAAGATATTACCAGTCTTACCGTAATGTTTGCTACTTTAAGATGTCTCAATATACTCAATGAACAATATCAATTGAAATTTGAAGAAATCTTATCTGATAATGGACCGGAGTTTGGCCCACGAAACAGTAAACAAAAAAATCAACATCCTTTTGAAAGAATGTTGATGGAACTAGGAATTAAACATAGATATACCCAACCTTATCGACCTCAAACGAATGGCAAAGTAGAAAGATTTTGGAGAACATTGGAAGATGATTTACTTAGAGAAACAGACTTCGATAGCTTGGCAGAACTAAAAGATGAATTATTACAATATCTTGTTTATTATAACCATCAAAGACCTCATCAGGGTATCGACAATAAAACTCCTGTTTAAAATAAATGTTGAAGGTTTTTTGTTGTGCAGATTTCTCACTTCGCTTCGCTTTGTTCGAAAGGACGGTATCGTCATTTCTCGGTTGGCACTTTCTTTCGTCTTTTCGAGGGAGGAACGACCGAGAAATCTGTTTAAATAAATGTTGCAGGTTTCTTTTGTTGGGGGGATTTCTCACTGCGTTCGAAATGACGGCTCCGTTCGAAAGGACGAGTTAAATAAATGTTCTCATTTGTACCAAACTTGGTAACAAAAGCTCTAAATGCTATTTTATTTTTAAACAGTTATTTTTGTAACTTCTTAATCATTAATGCTTAATTAGAAAATAGATGAATGTGTTATTGCAGCAGCTTTCTACCGAATTAGAAGGAGATCTTTTTTTAGATACAACTATCAGAACCTTATATGCTACCGATGCATCGGCTTATAGAGAAATGCCTTTAGCGGTTGCTATTCCTTCATCCGATAACGATTTAAAAAAACTAATTGCTTTTGCTAAACAAAATAATACTTCACTTATTCCAAGAACTGCCGGAACATCTTTAGCCGGACAAGTTGTTGGGAAAGGTATTATTGTAGATGTATCGAAGCATTTTACAAAAATTATAGAATTAAATGAAAAGGAAAAATGGGTTCGTGTACAGCCGGGCGTTATTCGCGATGAATTGAATCTGTTTTTAAAACCGTATGATTTATTTTTTGGTCCCGAAACATCCACTGCCAATAGAGCAATGATAGGAGGTATGGTAGGCAATAATTCTTGTGGTTCTAACTCGGTTATATACAGAAGTACCAGAGAACATTTATTAGAAGTAAAAACATTATTAAGCGATGGAAGTGAAGCTGTGTTTAAAGCAGTATCTCTTGATGAATTTCATGAAAAATGTGCGTTAAATAATTTAGAAGGAAGTATTTATACAACCATTCGCAGTCTCTTAAGTAATTATGATAATCAAATTGAAATAAAGAAAGAATTTCCTAAAAAAACAGTTGAACGTAGAAATACAGGGTATGCTATTGATTTGTTGGTAGATACGGCTCCTTTTAATGCCGGCACAGAAGATTTTAATTTTTGTAAACTTATTGCCGGCTCCGAAGGTACTTTGGTTTTTATTACAGAAATTAAATTAAATGTGGTGGCATTGCCACCAAAAGAAGTAGGATTATTATGTGTACATTTTAATTCTATTGATGAATCGTTACATGCTAACTTAATTGGATTAAAATATAAACCAAGTGCCAGCGAATTAATTGATCATTATATTTTGGATTGTACCAAAAACAATATAGAGCAAAGTAAAAACAGGTTTTTTGTGAAAGGCGATCCGGGTGCTATTCTTGTTTTAGAATTTGCTAAAGAAACAAAAGAAGAAATTTTGCAGATAACAGCACAGGTAGAAGCCGACATGCGTGCTGCTAATTTGGGCTATCATTTTCCTGTATTATTTGGGGCAGATAGTAAAAAAATATGGGCATTGCGTAAGGCAGGATTGGGTTTGTTGGGTAATCTTCCCGGAGACGAAAAAGCAGTTGCTGTAATTGAAGATACTGCGGTAGATGTAAACGATTTACCCGAATTTATCAGAGAGTTTAATGTAATATTAAAAAAGTATGGATTGTACGCTGTGCATTATGCTCATGCCGGTTCGGGCGAAATTCATTTGCGGCCTATCATCAATTTAAAAACAAAAGAAGGCAATCAATTATTTAGAACTATTGCGGAGGAAGTGGCAGTATTGGTAAAAAAATATCAAGGCTCTTTAAGTGGCGAACATGGCGATGGTAGATTGCGTGGTGAATTTATTAAGCAAATGGTGGGAGAGAGAAATTATCATTTATTACAACAAGTAAAACGTGCATTTGATCCTTCGAATATCTTCAATCCAAATAAAATTGTAGATACACCTCCAATGGATACGATGTTGCGTTATGAACCCGGTCAATTTACTCCGGAATTCTTCACCATATTTCGATTTCATCATCAAAATATTTTGCAACACGCAGAACAATGCAATGGCTCGGGCGATTGCAGAAAAACACATCTTTCGGGCGGAACCATGTGCCCATCTTTTATGGCAACGCGTAACGAAAAAGATACTACCCGAGCAAGGGCCAATATTTTACGTGAATTTTTAACGCATTCAACAAAAATAAATCGCTACGATCATCAAGAAATTTATGATGTAATGAATTTGTGTTTGAGTTGTAAAGCATGTAAAAGTGAATGCCCAAGTAATGTGGATATGGCTAAATTAAAAGCCGAATTTTTACAACATTATTATGATGCTAACGGTGTGCCTTTTCGTTCTAAATTAATTGCCAATTTTGCAACAAGTGCAAAAATTGCTTCAGCATTTCCATCGGTGTATAATTTTTTTATGACGAATGCTTTTACAAGTTCTGTAATAAAAAAAATGGTTGGGTTTGCAGCTAAGCGTTCTATGCCAACATTGTCGAAAGTTACAGTAGCAAAGTGGTTTGAGAAAAATAAAAACGGCCATCAGCCATCAGCCATCAGTAATAAAAAAGTATATCTTTTTTGTGATGAATTTACTAATTACAACGATGCAGCTATTGGTATTACAGCTATTAAGTTACTTGAAAAATTAGGGTATGCAGTTGAAATACCACAGCATGAGGAA
>JAKAJX010000045.1 GCA_021824855.1 Bacteroidota bacterium
TAACATGCTTATGTAATAAGGATTTTGAAGAAAATAAAATACGATGCCCAACAAAAATATTGATATCGTTTTTCAGTTAATTAAATCGCTCGAAAAAGGCGAAAAGCGCAATTTTAAATTATATGTGCAGCGAAATTCTAGTAGTGAAGATTTAAAAATTGTTCAGCTTTTTGATGCTTTAGATAAAATGGAAGAATATGATGAAGCGGTGTTATTAAAGAAAAACAGCAATATTAAAAAGCAACAACTTAGTAATAGTAAAGCTCATTTGTACAAACAAATTTTATCGAGTTTGCGGTTGATTGAAGATGGCGGTAATATTGATATTCGTTTGCACGAGCAATTAGATTTTGCCCGAATACTTTATAACAAAGGCTTGTATTTGCAAAGTTTAAAAGTGCTCGATAAGTTAAAAGAAATTGCTAAAAACAATAACCAAATTACCTATCAATTGCAGGCAATTATTTTTGAAAAAAAAATAGAAGCATTGCATATTACACGGAGTATGGCAAACCGTGCTGAGGAATTAAGTAAAGAATCGGATGAAATAAATTTGCGACTTTCTTTAATTAGTAAACTATCCAATCTTGCATTAGAATTATATGGATGGTATATAAGAAATGGTCATGCACGCGATGAGAAAGATGTAGAAGCGGTGAAAACATTTTTCGATACCAACTTGCCAATCTATAATTCTAAGCAATTAGGCTTTTATGAGAAATTGTATCTCTATCAATCTTATTGTTGGTATGGGTTTATTCTGCAAGATTTGTTAATGTATTATCGTTACACCAAAAAATGGGTAGATCTTTTCGATGAATCGCCCGTAATGAAACTCAATGAAATTGGGCAATACATAAGAGGTATGCATAATTTGCTAAGTGCGCAATTTAACTTAAGCAATTATGAAAAATTTGACGAGTATTTAAATTTATTTGAAACATTTTCTATATCACACGATGGAAGAATTAATGCTAATACACGTATTCAAACCTTTGTTTATTTGCATATTGCTAAAATAAATAAACATTTTTTAGAAGGAACTTTTACCGAAGGATTGCAGTTAGTTCCTTCTATAGAAGAAAAATTAGAAGAATATCAATTACACCTCGATCGTCATCGTATTTTGGTGTTTTATTATAAAATAGCTTGTTTGTATTTTGGTAGCGGAAATAATGAAAAAGCAATTGATTACCTTAATAAAATAATTAACTGGAAAGTTGATTTAAGAACAGATTTACAATGTTATGCAAGGTTGTTACATTTAATTGCCCATTACGAATTGGGCAATTATCAGCTTCTGGAATACTTAATTAAATCGGTGTATCGTTTCATGGCAAAAATGAAAAACATTAGTTCGGTAGAAGAAGAAATTTTTAAATTTATTCGTAAATCATTTTCTCTTTCACCACAAAAACTAATTCCCGCATTTATTAATTTGAAAGACAAATTAGAACAATTAGAAGGCAATCCGCTGGAAAGTCGTTCATTTATGTACCTCGATATTATTGCATGGTTAGAAAGTAAAATTAAAGGTGTGCCTGTACAAGATGTTCGTCGGCAACGGTTCCTACAAGGCAGAAAAATTAAGCGATAGGTATTGCTGAAGTGTAGGGAATAGAATTCCATCCACCCCGACTAAAGGTTGTCTTTGTGTTTGGGTTTGCATGCCTTGCAAATGTAAATGTGCTTTCTTTGGCGTGGGCTATTTTTTCTTGCCTTTATTAAGTTGTTTGTTCTTTTTTGATTCAGGCAAATAATTTTCCGATGACACTATCTTCTTTCCAGTCTTAATTTCAAGGTCACGTCTTGCTTTACCAGCAACTGAACCACCTTGCTTAGCTACAATTTTATTTTCAATAAAACCTTTTGGATTTCTTGTCTTTACAATTGCAGTTGTAGAAGCTTCTCCTAACATTGAAAAAATCAATTCAAGGTCGTTCATGTGGTCTCGTAGATTTTGATTTTTAAGCCCTTTTACTTTCTTGTATTCAAAAGGTGTCAAACCAAAAGTAGCTTTTGAAATTTCTCCTGTAAGTATTGCATATTCTTTTTGCTCTTTTACACCTCTTGTTTTCCATTCATCTGTTAGTTCTTCCCGAATAGCAATACTACGCATCCGTTTTTCAATCCAGTCGTCAGGATAGCCTTTAAGTTTGTAGAGTTCTCTTGTACGTTGTGTTGCCAATTCAGGGTTTTCAATTTCATCTAACCTGTCAGAACCTACTTGTGCTAACCATAATTTAAAAGGTTCTGCTTTAGGTGATGGAATTGATTGAATGATTCTTAAAAGTCCTTTTGCGTTGGCACAATTAAGTTTTTGTTTGCCACCAGCAGTGTCAACCAAAAGGGGGGTGACAAGTTGTCCCCACCCTTGAGAAAGGAGTTCATCCCTTTTACGCATTTTTTTAATATAGTCAGTAGCGTTTGGAGTATCGGTTAATACCTGCACAACGTCAGCTACTACAAAATACCATTTTTGATCTGAATCATTCCAGACTGTACGTATTTGTTTGCTTTCAAATAATTTAATATTGCTCATACAATGCTTTATGCTTATTGCTTAATCAAATAACTGCCTGTCAAGTTCCTTATAAATTCGTTCAATTTCTTCTTTGAAAAGAGGTTCAGATATTCACTTAACCAGTCATCTTTCCACCATTTATAATAAGGAGTATTTATAATTTTCCAGCCTGCCCTTTGAAGAATTTCCATTCTTTCCAAATGTTCTTCTGTGTAGTTCTGTTTTAATTCACCAATATTAAAATGATTAGCTGCTATCATCTTCAATATTCTTGTTTACCGCTTCTTCAAATTTGGCAATAGTCAAAAGAGTGTTACGGTTTAACTTGTAGTTTAAAAATAGCCCCCCCACATACTGCAATAAGCGTAAGGCAAGAGATAATAAGTGTTGCTATAGTCATGTTTGGTCTTTTAGTAAAAATACATTAATCATTCAATATTTGTTTGTTGTGCTCTCCGTTGAAGGTATGAACTGTCGCCATAGCATGCCATACAGCGATAATGTTTACGTTATAAGAAATTTATTGTTGTCTGCCATTGTATTTACAATAAACAAAAATCGGTTAATAATATTTTAAGTTTATCTTGCAACTGTTTTATTTACTTATTTAACTTACGAGTATGTCTTATTCATATCATTCTTTTCACATTCCGGTAATGGGTTTAGCTTTTACGGTAGATACGCCGGTGAAAGTAGCACCTTATGGTATTGCATCGGTTATTTCAATTGTTGAAGATTCTTTATTAGAGAGAATGCGTGAATATTATTATAATCAGTTGAACGAATTATATATTCCTATTCCTCCTATAGATTTAGACCATCGTGCTAAAAGAATTACAGATTACCTAAACCTTGTAAACAGAATTGTACAAGATAAATTTACTCAACTAAAAGAAAAAGCATTTGAGACCGGACAAGAAATTGTTAAATACTTCGAAATGTTATCTGAAGATAATAAGTTGAAGCAATTATACAATACAATGTTGGAAATAACAGATACTGATTTAAAAGAAAAATTACAACAACAACTTAGGGAAGCAATAAAACCCGGTAGTATTGATGTAAATATTATGACCAAAATTGACAACAATAAATACGATAAACAAGGAAATATTATAGAAAACGGTTCGGATGCTATTACAGCCATTAGAGGTTATGTTGAGAGTAATTTAACTAACTCATCAGTTGTTTTTTCTGCCGGAATGAATCCAAGGTTATATAATTATTTAGAAAATTTTGAACAATTTAGAAAAGAAAGCAACGGAAGTTTTGAGAAAAGAATTATTATAAAAGTAAGCGATTTTCGCTCTGCCTTTATTCAAGGAAAATATCTTGCTAAAAAAGGGTTATGGGTTTCTGAATTTCGGGTTGAATCAGGGTTAAATTGTGGAGGGCATGCATTTGCTACTGATGGATTTTTATTAGGTCCCATTTTAGAGGAGTTTAAAAACAAAAAGAATGAAATGTGTAATGAATTATATGCATTATATACTAAAGCATTACACGAAAAAAATATACCACTTCCTACTTCAATTCCTACTACAAGAATTACTGTTCAAGGAGGAATTGGCACTGCCGAAGAAGATACGTATTTGCGTACTTATTATCAGGTAGATGGTACCGGTTGGGGTAGCCCCTTTTTATTGGTACCGGAAGCAACAACAGTTGACGATATTACTTTAGAAAGATTATGTGCTGCCGGAGAAGATGATATAATTTTAAGTAAAAATTCGCCATTGGGAGTTAGGTTTAATTACCTAAAAGGCAATTCTGGAGAAGATGAGAAAAATGAAAGAATTTTATTTGGTAATGCAGGTAGTCCTTGTCCTGAAAAGTTGTTAGAAAGTAATACTGAATTTACAGAAAAACCAATTTGTACTGCATCAACCAAATACCAAAAATTAAAAATTGAACAAATAGAGAACTCGAACTTAAGTAGCGAGGAAATGCAAAGGCAAAAGAACTTGGTGTTAACCAAGGAGTGCTTGTGTTTAGGATTAAGTAATGCTGCAACAAGTTGTAATATTACTAAGCCAATATTAAAATCGGCAAAGGGAGTAACTATTTGTCCCGGACCAAATATTGCCTATTTTTCACAAGTAGTTTCTTTAAAAACAATGGTAAATCATATTTATGGAAAAACCAATATTCTAAAAAAAGGATATAGGCCAAATATGTTTCAAAAAGAAATAGAATTGTATGTTGCCTATTTTAAAGAACAAGTAGAAGAAAATGCAATAATAGCCGATGCTAAAAGAACAAAATATTTACAAGCATTTTATAATACCATGTTATCGGGCATTAACTATTATAAAGAATTAATTAAAAACAATTTGTTTATAAAAGATAGCACATTTAAAGATAATTTGCACAAATTTGAAAACGAATTACATACCATTGCAAAGCAATTTCTTGTAGCTGAATTATGCTAAACTTAAATTAATAGTATTATTTATTAGTAAAGAAAAATTTCATAAGCGGTAGTTAAAATTTTTTCTTTCCTCTTTATCTTTATTTTTAGCAATCAATAGTTACCCAATATATGTCCTTATCTTCCGAAGATAGTTTTAAAGCATTGTTTTTATATGCAACCGAAAGTATTCTTGTAATAGATTATCAAGGAAAAATTGTGCTTGCCAATCCCGCATCCGAAAAACTATTTGGATATGCACATGATGAAATAATTAATCAGCCAATAGAACTTCTCATTCCTCAAAAATATACTCAAAAACATATAGAATACAGAAATAATTATAACAAAAATCCACATGCCAGATCTATGGGCGTAGGATATGATTTGTATGGGAAAAAGAAAGACAATACGGAGTTTTTTGTAGAAGTAAGTTTAAGTCCTTTTGAAAGCTCAGGTAAAAATTTTGTTATTGCTTTTATTATTGATATTACAGTACGGAAAATAAACGACGAAATTTTAAAGAAGCAAAAATTAGAATTAGAAAGATTATCGAATGAGTTAGAGAATCGTGTAAAATCTAGAACCATGATTTTGGAAGAAGCCTTACACGAATTAGAAAAATCTCGAGAAGAATTAAAAGATGCTTTAGAAAAAGAAAAAGAATTAAATGAGTTAAAAACTCGTTTTGTATCAATGGCATCGCATGAATTTAGAACACCATTGGCTACTATTTTATCTTCTTTATCTCTTGCAAGAAAATATGGAGAAAATGGCGATAACGATAATCAGTTAAGGCATATTAATAGAATAAAATCTTCTGTTTCGCACATGACAGATATTTTAAATGATATGCTATCGCTAAGTAAGTTAGAAGAAGGAAGAATAATGGTTGTTCCCGAAACAATACAACTTTCCGATTTTATTTCTGAAATAGTTCAGGAGTTGCAATCTGTTGCCAAAAAAAATCAAACAATACAATACTTTCATAATGGCTTGTTAGAAGTTTTTCTTGATATAAAAATATTAAAAAACATTTTACTTAATTTAATTTCAAATGCTATAAAATTTTCTTTAGATGATAAACCTATTGAAGTGTATTCGAGTGTTAATAAAGACGAAATTGTACTAAAAGTTATTGATCATGGTATTGGAATACCGGAAGAAGATCAAGAGCATTTGTTTGAGCGTTTTTATCGGGCTGTTAATGCTACAAATATTCAAGGAACAGGGTTGGGTTTAAATATTGTTGCCAAATATGTTGAACTTTTAAATGGCACAATTATTTTTGAAAGTAAACTTAATGTAGGTACCACTTTTGTAATAAAATTGCCTAATAAACTAAATAATTAATAGTAACCACTATGCACGCCAATAAAAAAATATTATTAGTTGAAGACAATGAAGATATGCGTGAAAATACCGCAGAAATTTTGCAGTTAGCTCAGTATAAAGTTATTACTGCGGCTAACGGAAAAGAAGGAATTGAAATGGCCGAATCGGAAAACCCCGATTTGATTATTTGCGATATTATGATGCCTGTTTTAGATGGTTATGGAGTTTTGCACATGCTTAGCAAAAACGAATCTACTTCATCTATTCCTTTTATTTTTCTTACTGCAAAAGCAGAACGTTCCGATCTAAGAAAAGGTATGGAAATGGGCGCAGATGATTATTTAACCAAGCCTTTTGATGATATTGAGTTATTAAATGCGGTTGAAAGCCGACTTAAAAAAGCTGAGCTGTTAAAAAAAGATTTTGCAAACAATATATACGGCTTGAATGATTTTTTGAAAGATGCAAAAGGAATTGAAACTTTAAAAAAATTATCTGAAGAAGGAGAAATAAGAATTTATCGTAAAAAAGAAGAAGTTTATAAGGAAAACAATTATCCCAAAGGCGTTTATTTTTTAAATAAAGGAAAAGTAAAAACGCATAAGCTCAACGATTTTGGGAAAGATTTAATTACCGGATTGTACAAGGAAGGAGATTTTTTTGGCTACATTCCATTATTTGATGAAGGAAAATATTCCGAATCTGCAACTGTAATGGAAGATTCAGAGCTTTGTTTAATTCCTAAAGATGATTTTTTTTCTTTAGTATATAAAAATGCCGAGGTTTCTAAAAAATTTATTAAAATACTTTCGAATAATCTTCGAGAAAAAGAAGAACAATTAGTAAAATTAGCCTATAACTCGGTTAGAAAAAAAGTAGCCGATGCCTTGGTAGCTTTGTACGATAGATATAAAAAAGAAGAAGATAGAGAAACTAATTTTACCATAACAATTTCTCGGGAAGATTTGGCCAATTTAGCTGGTATTGCAACTGAAAGCACTATTAGAACTTTAAGCGATTTGAAAGATGAAAAATTAATAGATATTAATGTTAGTAAAATTATTATTCTTAATTACGAAAAGCTTAGAAAAATACAAAATTAGTTTTACGATTTAAAATTAGATGTACCGGTAATTTGTGAGGTAAGCATTTCACCTTGTTTATTTTGTTCTTCCAAACTCCAATTATCGGTAATGGTAGTGCCTAACCAAATATTTCCCGATTTACGCATAACCTGAGTAAAAAGACCATAAATTGTATAGAACTTTTTCTCTAATTCACTAACCGTCATTTCAGAATCAATAACAATATTTTCTGCATTTTGCATTGCTCTAAAATGGGCAAAAGCCTTATCGCTATCAACCGATAATTTCCCCTGATTATGCTGATTCTGGCTATTTTTCCTATAAAATTCTAATTTCAAATAAGGAAATATTTGATGAAAAGCCTCCTGAATTGCATAAATGCTACTTGTATCGTCTACTATAATTTTCATGTATATGTGCAATAAAAACAAAACTATTGTTGAGGCCAATGTCAAAAACTGATTATTGTCATGTTTTACACTGATACTGCTCATCTTGCTTAATAAAATAAAAATGTGAGTTGCATGTTAATTTCGGCTAATTGCTTGCTAAAATTTTGTAAAAACAGGCAAAAGCAAGGTAATTGTAAAAAAACTTTCCTTTTATATTTAAAATGGTATCCTTACCTTTGCCGCCTTAATGAATTTGAAGTATTCCATTCAATTTTAGGTAAAAAATGTACAATATCCGATTGATAATAGCACTTTTCAAAAATTCCTATTAACAATCGATGATATTTTTTGCACTAAAAACGAATCGTTCTTCAAATCACGAACTTTAAAATTTCAATTAGAAATATGGCCATCAAAAAAGACAATCGCCCAAAGTCAACTTTCTCTCAAATCACTATTAGTCTTGCTTCTCCTGATTCTATTCTTGAAAGAAGTTTTGGTGAAGTTTTAAAACCCGAAACTATCAACTACCGTACTTATAAACCAGAAAGAGATGGTTTATTTTGCGAAAGAATTTTTGGACCAGTAAAAGATTATGAATGTGCTTGCGGAAAGTATAAACGTATACGATATAAAGGTATTGTATGCGATAGATGTGGAGTTGAAGTAACAGAAAAGAAAGTTCGTCGTGAGCGTATGGGGCATATTAAATTAGTGGTGCCCGTAGTTCATATTTGGTACTTTAAATCTTTGCCTAATAAAATTGGGTATTTATTAGGGATGAGTTCTAAAAAGTTAGAAAGTATAGTTTATTACGAAAGATATGTAGTTATACAAGGTGGAATAAAAGAAAACTTAAATCCGGGCGATTTATTAACTGAAGAAGAATATTTAGATTTAATTGATAATCTTCCAAAAGATAATCAATACTTGCCTGATGAAGATCCTCAGAAGTTTATTGCTAAAATGGGAGCAGAAGCTGTGCATGATTTATTAGGTAGATTGGATTTGGATGAATTAAGTTTTTCATTGCGTAATGCAGCAGCGCATGAAACATCTCAACAAAGAAAAGCCGATGCTTTAAAAAGATTAAGTGTGGTAGAAGCTTTTCGCGATGCAAGCACAAGAATTACCAATCGTCCGGAATGGATGGTAATGCAATATATTCCTGTTATTCCTCCTGAATTAAGACCATTAGTTCCATTGGATGGCGGTCGTTTTGCTTCATCCGATTTGAACGATTTATATCGCCGTGTAATTATCCGTAATAATCGTTTAAAACGTTTATTAGAAATTAAAGCACCCGAAGTAATCTTACGTAACGAAAAACGTATGTTACAAGAAGCTATTGATTCATTATTCGATAATTCTCGTAAATCAAATGCTGTTAAAGCAGAGGGTGGCCGTGCATTAAAATCTTTAAGTGATGTATTAAAAGGAAAGCAAGGTCGTTTCCGTCAAAATTTATTAGGTAAACGTGTAGATTATTCTGGTCGTTCTGTAATTGTGGTAGGTCCCGAACTTAAAAT
>JAKAJX010000090.1 GCA_021824855.1 Bacteroidota bacterium
GAAATTTATTTAGAATGCGGCACGCTTATGCTCAATTAGATTGGGGTAAAACAAAATTAGGTTTTGGGCAATATTGGCATCCATTATATAATTTTGAATGTGCTCCCGGACAATTAAGTTTTAATGCAGGAATGCCTTTTGTTCCTTTTAATAGAAGTCCTCAAGTTCGATTAACCCAAACCTTTCCGCATAATTTTCAATTAATAGTTGCAGCTATTGCCGAAAGAGATTTTACAAGTATTATTCCATCCAATAATTCGGGATTAGCCAGTTTTACAACTGCCGGTGTTAATGCAACCGAGGGTATACGCAATGCTTCCATTCCTAATTTGCATACACAAGTAATATATAAAAAAGCTAATGCAATGTTTGGAGTGGCAGTTGATTGGAAGATGCTTCGTCCGGCATTGGCTGTAGGCACTGCACCGGGTATTATCAGTAATGCAACGGTAAGTAGTTTTTCGTTCGAGGTTTATGGGAAAATGATTACCCGTAATGCAACAGTTAAAGCTTCATTTGTTTCGGGACAAAATTTAACCGATCAATTAATGCTTGGCGGTTATGTAGCATACGGAACATATAGTGCCACTACTGCTTCAATTTATTATCAATCAACTTCTGTAAATTCTTATTGGATAGATATTTCGGGAAATGGTAAAAAAATAATTCCCGGTTTATTTATGGGATATTCAAAAAATAATGGTTCAAACGAGTTAAATGGTATTGCAGCTTATGGAAGAGGGATTGGTGTTTCGGGAAGAGGTATTAATGATATTATGAGGGTTAGCCCCAGAGTAGAATTTGTTTCAGGAAAATTTAAAATTGGTACTGAATTAGAAATAACTACTGCTGCTTATGGCAACAGTATAAGTAATGCAAAAGTTACAGGCAATACCGATGCCGTAACCAATATAAGAGGATTGTTTATTACAACATTTCTTTTTTAAAATTTTCTCATGTGTTGTTGTTTTATAAATGGTGAAAGGAGACTTTCGCCATTTATTTTATATCTTTTAAACTAAACTTCATAATAATTTCGTACTTTAATTGTATAATCTTTATCTATGAGACCAGTATCCATTCCTGCTTATATTGCAAAATGTTGGGAACCTAATTTATCGGAAGAAGCCATGCTTCAATCTATTCGGCAATCTTATCAGCAACTTACCCAAAATAAAGAACCCGAAGTATCTGTTGTAATTCCGGCATATAATGAAGAAAAAAATATTCTTCAAACCTTACTTGCATTAAGTAGCAATATAACGCAATGGCCTGTTGAAATAGTGGTAGTTAATAATAACTCGAAAGATAGAACTGAATTGTTAGTAACAGCTTCGGGCGTAAGATGTGTTAACGAAACTAAGCAAGGAATAACCGCTGCAAGAAATGCCGGATTAAAAGCTGCAAAAGGAAAGTATATTTTAAATGCCGATGCCGATTCTATTTATCCGAAAGATTGGATTGAGTTAATGATTTATCCTTTAGCATTTAAAAAAGATATTGCATTAACATACGGAAGATTTTCTTTTATTCCAATTGGAAAAACAGGAAGATGGAGTTATTTTTTTTATGAATATTTTGCTGATGTTAGTCGCTTTATTAAAAAATATATAAAAGATGAAGCTGTAAATGTATATGGATTTAATTCGGCTTATAGAAGATTGCAAGGATTGGCAGTAGAAGGATATAATCATCCGCCGGGAAGTAATGAAGATGGATATCTTGCTTTAAAACTTAGAAATAACGGGTATGGAAAATTATATTATGTTACTAATGTAAAAGCATTAGTATGGACATCGGACAGGCGAATACAAATTGATGGTGGCTTTATGAAAGCTTCAGTACAAAGAATAAAAAAATTCTTTTTTCGCAATAAAGAAGTTACCATTAGAAGCGATCTTTAATTCCCTATCGAAAAATCTGCTTTCATTTGTTCAATTGCTTTATGTAATACTGTTGTAACTTTTTCGAGATGTAATTCTATTACCGATTCATCTATAATTATTTCTTCTTTCATTTCTAATGCTCTTATAGAAGTTCTAATTTTTTCTATGCCCATACTATCTATGGTAGATTTCATTTTATGTGCAATAAAATTAACTGTTTTTATATCGTTTTCTTTTACGGCAGTAGTAAGTTTTTGCAATTCAATGGGTATATTATCTAAAAATAGTTTTACCATTTTAGCAGCAAATTCAGGATTATTTCTTCCTATAACATTAACCATAGAAAGGTTGTATAATTTATCAGAAACTTCGCTGCTATTAGATGCTTCGGTTTTATTGTCGCTTGCTTCTTTAATGTTCGATTGTAAATATTTGCTAATGGTTTTGTACAGCTTTTCTTCTGTATAAGGTTTGGTAACATAATCATTCATTCCGGCGGCTATATAAAGTTGGTCATCGCCTTTTAATGCATGAGCTGTTAAAGCAATAATAGGAATATTGGCTTTGGTAGCATCGGTAAGTTTTCTAATAGCTTTTGTAGCAGCAATGCCATCCATTTCGGGCATTTGAATATCCATTAAAATTAAATCGTAACTATTTTGTTTTACTTTTTCTACGGCTTCTTTTCCGTTATTGGCAATATCTGTAGAAAACTGCCACGATTCTAAAATATGTTTAGCTAAATATTGGTTTAACTCTACATCTTCTGCAATTAAAATTGTTTTTTTACCAATGCTTTTAAAACTAACTTCTGCTTTATTATCTTCTTTTAATAAACTGGCTGTACCTGTTTCGTACATTAGTTTAAATAGAAATGTGCTGCCTTTACCTGCTTCGCTTTCTAATGAAATTTCTCCTCCTTGCATTTCAACTAAATTTTTACAAATAGATAAGCCTAAACCTGTACCGCCATATTTTCTGGCAACATCGGTAGATGCTTGAATAAATGGATCGAAAATAGCAATGCTTTTTTCTTTGCTAATGCCAATACCTGTATCGCTTACCGAAAATTGAATGCCAACTTTATTATTATTACTTTCAACAATAATGGAACTGACAATAATTTTTCCTCTCTCTGTAAACTTTAAAGCATTGCTTAATAAGTTATTTAAGATTTGACTTAAGCGGTATGGATCGCCAATGATTACCAGATCGGTAGGCAACTTATCATCAAATATTAGTTGTAAACCTTTTTCTTCTGCTTTATATTGGAATGATTGAATAGTAGTGGATACTTTATCGGAAATACGAAAATGCACTTTTTCAAATTCAAATTTTCCTGAAGCTATTTTTTCAATATCTAATACATCATTTACAATAGTTAATAAATTATTGGCCGATTCGGTAATAAGTTGGATATAATTTTTTTGTTGATCGTTTAAATTGGTTTTTGAAAGTAAACTTGCTAAGCCAAGAATGCCGGTCATAGGAGTGCGTATTTCGTGGCTCATATTGGCTAAAAATATTTCTTTTGCTTTAGCAGCTTCTTCGGTAATTTTTTTGGCAAGTAATAGTTCTTGTTCTGCTTTAATACGATCGGTAATATCTTGCGAAAATCCAATAACGTAAGGTTCTGTATTCGGCTCTTGTGCTTTATAATTTTGATATAATAAGAATATGGTTTTGCCTGTTTTACTTACAACTCTAAAAAGTCCATTTATTTTTTCGGCATTTGCAATACGATCTAAATATTCGGGTTGAAATTTTTGTTTATCTTTTTCGGGAATGAAATCCTGAATTTTATTGCCAATTAATTCTTCGGGTGAATATTGTAATGCTTCGCAAATTGCCGGATTTACCGATAGTATTTTTCCCGATAAATCGTGTGTGCAAATTAAAGCCTGACTATAATTAAATAAGTCTCTATACCTTTTTTCATTTAATAATAATTGTTGTTCAATTTCTTTTTGTTTTGTAATAACAACACCATAGCCAATTATATTTTTAATTTCACCTTTTTCGTCTAATACCGGATACATATTTCTTAAATGGTATTCGGCATTGCCTTCAGGGGTAATTAATTTTTCTTCCCACGATTTTAAAGATTTAGCGGCAATTACTTCATTAAAAACTTTTCTTCTTTCATTAAGAACTTCTAGAGGTTTATTTCTTTCTTTAAAGTAATCTTCATCTTTTTTACCAATTATCCATTTTCTTAAATCAGGATTTTTAATTGCAATCGGGTTGACAAATAAATAGGTATGATCTTTATCGAATACTGCAATATCGGCGGGTATTTCGTTTAATATATTTTCGTAAAATTTTCGTTGGTCTTCTAACTTTTTTTCGGCTAATTTTTTTTCAGTAATGTCTGTTATAATTCCTGTAAAAACCCTAGTGCCATCTTGTTTTTCGTACGAGAAGGAAGAATTGGCAGAATGCCACATAATTCCTTTTTTAGGTGTAATCATTCGTCCTTCATAAGAAAAAGATTCATTAGTAATAAATGAGTGATTAATTTTTTCGAGTAATTGTTTTTGATCGTATGGGTGAACAAGTTGAGCAGCGTTTTGCATAAAATCGGTAGCCGATATACCAAATAATTTTTCAATATTAGCACTTACAAAAGTAGCACCATGAGTTCCATCGGGGCGAAATTCGTATTCATAAACTACGCCGGGTATATTTTCGGATAGGCTGCGATATTGTTTTTCGCTTTGCTCTAATGCAATGGCAGTAAGTTTGCGTTCGGTAATATTGGTATGTGTGCCAATTATTCTAAGAGGTTGTCCGTTAGCAGTTCGGCTAATCGCCATTCCTCTGTCCAAAACCCATATATATTCTCCACTTTTTGTTTTTAATCTGTATTCTCTTGCGTGTGAGTTAATTTTTCCTTCTTCATAAAGTTTATCTGTTTCTTCAATAATGTTCAAATCATCTGCATGCAAGCGTGTGGTCCATTCATAAATTTCATTTTTAAATTCATCATCTTCATAGCCTAACATAGCTTTGTAAGCTGGCGAGTAATAAACTTCTCCGGTTTGAAAATTATATTCCCAAACACCATCTCCTGTACCTTCTAAAGCAAATTGCCATCTTTCTTCGGCAAGTATTAATTTTTCTTCCGATAATTTTCTTTGTGTAATATCTTCTTCCAGTGCAAAAAATTGTGTAACATTTCCCAATTCATCAAAAATTGGTTGCCCTGTAAGCTTTATCCAATAAGGGTTTCCTTGTTTGGTATAATTTAGAATTTCGCATTCGAAAGAAAGTTTTTTATGAATTCTTTCTCTTAAGTATTGAATTGTTTTTAGGTCTGTATTTTTTCCTTGTAAAAAACTTCCGGGATTTTTTCCTATTACTTCCGCAGCAGTATATCCGGTAATTTTTTCGAAAGATTTATTTATCCATTGAATATGAATATTGGCATCTGTTATTACCACACCATTAATAGTTTCTTCGGCAACTAACGATAGCCTTTTTAGTTCGCTACTTTGGTTATTAAGTGTTGAATGAAGTTGTTGAATATCTTCTTTTAAAATTTCTTGTGTTTTAAGATTTTCAAATAAATCGGTAATAAAAGAACTGTAGCCTGTATAATTAGCAGTATTAGATTCTAATGCTTTTATATTGGTATAAGAAGATGGTAAAGGAACAATAAGGAATACCAATTGATGAGTGTTGTGCAATAATTCGATAGAACCTTTAAAGCTAATTTTTGGATTTTGTACGCTTTCAATAACACATTCCTGATTAGCCAATGCCGATAGCGTGTTAAAATTAATTTCTTGAATTTCGGGTAGTTTTAGTACAAAATGCTCTGTGAAAAGTTGGTTGCCTGCATCGGGAAAAATTTCTTGTAAACTTTTGCCATAATCGGCAATGGTGCTATCACTATCTACTACAATAAAAAAAGGAAATAGTTGATTAAATTGATTGATGTTAAATTCAAAAGACATAGTTTTCATGGATAGGTTTTACAGCGTATATAAAAATAGCTTATTAAAAATGTTGTAAAAATAAGCTTGCGTAATTTACATTTTTTGCTTAAAAAATGATATAGCTTAAAAGTAAGAATTTTTTTTAAAAAAAATTAAGAAAAATTAAGTAGCAAAAAATAATATAGTGTGAAATATATTTTCTGTATCTTAGATGGTATAACCTTTATCCAAATAATATCCTTATGACTTCAAAGAATCCTAATTCCGGTAAAGCCCAAATCCTTATTGTGGAAGATGATATTTACATGCAAACCATTTTGAACGAATACTTATCGCCCATGTTTGATGTAGAAACAGCTACCAATGGAATGGATGCATTATCGTATTTGCAAAGCGGGAAAATTCCCGATTTAATTATTTCAGATTTAAATGTTCCTCAGCTAAATGGTTTAGAGCTCATTACTCAAATTAAGGCAAGCGATTTTTTTAATTTAGTACCCATTATGATTTTATCGGGAGAAGAAAGTTCCGAAATGCGTATTAAATGTTTGAATGCCGGCGCAGATGATTATGTAGTAAAACCATTTAATCCGAGAGAACTTGAATCGAGAATTAAAGTAATTTTAAGGCGAGCCGGTAAATCTTAACTTAATGCTACATCCTATGACTAACAATACTTCTACCAATTATGCTAACGAAATTATTGCATTAATACAGTGCGATGATACTGTAAAAGAATTTTTCTCAAGCATTAATTTTAATCAACGTCAAATAGTTAGTTTTAATAACGGACTTGAAATTGCCAACAGATGGCAAAAAGAAAAACTAAATATTGTTGCCATTTTTTCTCAAAGCGAAATTTTATCTGTTGCAGGAATTTCATTATTAGAAACATTTCAAAAAAAGAAATTTCCTAATGTTCCATTCTTTTTAATAATTCCTCCTCGGCATATTAATGATAATAATAAAAATCTTGCATTACGTGCAGGCATTGCCGAAGTATTTATTTTACCATTAAATAAAGAAAATGTAGAAATACGAGCTAATTTTTTAATGGCTCATTGGAAAGAGATAAGCGAAAAAAATAGCCATAAACGATTTACACGGTATAAAACTCCTTTAATAAAAAGAGTATTTGATGTTTTTTTTGCAGGGCTTGCTTTGCTTATGCTATCGCCTATATTTTTGTTGATTTATATTTTAATACGCTTAGAATCAAAAGGACCTGTATTTTATTATTCCTTACGTGTAGGAACGGGATATCGCGTGTTTAAATTTTTTAAATTCCGGTCAATGTATGTAGATGCCGATAAAAGATTAAAAGATTTAAAACATTTAAACCAATATAATAACGCAACCAAAGCTGTTGGCGAATCGGCAGCAACCAATACCGATGAAGATATTTATTTGTGTGAAACATGCAGAACATCGGGAACTTCTTGCCAATTTCCTATCTATGCCGATAAAAATCAGTGGTGCGAAAAAGCATATATGGATGTAAAGAAAACCAAATCGGGTTCCGCATTTTTTAAAATTAAAGATGATCCGCGTATAACTAAAATTGGAAAATTTATTCGCAATACCAGTATCGATGAGCTACCTCAATTATGGAATGTAGTTATAGGTGATATGAGTATTGTTGGCAATAGGCCATTGCCTTTATACGAAGCTGAAAAATTAACTACCGATAAATATTCGCTTAGGTTTTTGGCTCCTGCAGGTATTACAGGTTTATGGCAAGTTGAAAAACGTGGGGGCAAAGGAGAAATGAGTGAAGAAGAAAGATTGATGTTGGATAATGTATATGCACAAAATCATAGTTTTATTAACGATATCAAACTTATTTTGAAAACAATTCCTGCATTATTTCAGAAAGAAAATGTATAAGCACTTAGTTAGTAAAAAGTTGTTTAATTCTATAATTGCTATACTCTTATCCAATCATTCATTTCAAAACTATATTGTTTAATAACTTTAGCCGGATTACCAACTGCCACAGAATAAGGAGGAATGTTTTTAGTAACAACAGCACCTGCTGCAATTACACTGTGTTTGCCAATAGTTACGCCCGAAGTAATTACAGCATTGGCAGCAATCCAGCAATCATCTTCAATTATAATAGGTGCAGTTAATATTTTTTGTTCATGAATTGGCAAATTAATATTTCGATACTCATGATTTAAAGCACTTGCTACAATATTTTGAGCTAAAATTACATTATTGCCAATTGTAATTGGACCAATAATAGTATTACCCATTCCAATTAAAGTATGATGGCCAATAATTACATCACCTACGCCATTATTAATAGTACTAAAATCTTCAATGGTAGAATTACTACCCAAATAAAACTGGTTAAAAGGCAAAACATCTAATCGAATATTACGTCTAATAGTAGCATTTTTTCCGCGTTTATGAATAAATGGATTGACTAACCATTTAACCCATAATCTTGGTCTGGCTTCGTTTTTAGGAATTAATAAGCGATGAACAATTTTTTTTAGTTGCGGATTGTTTTTGATGGTATTTTTAAAGGACATGGCATAGGATTATATACTCTAAATTAATCCTTTTTAGAAGCAAAATTCAATAACTGCTTAAAAAAAAATTTCATTTAGCCGATTAATTGCTTAAAAAGTTGAAATGTTTAGTTTGCAGAAAAGTATTTTCATTACCTTTAAGAATAAACAAATTAAACCAAATCTACTTTTGAAAAAAAGTATCATAAGGTAATTGAATAAAGAATATCCAATAATGCCGTTATCTGTGAAATACCTATTTGTTCAAGTTGTATTTGTATGTAGCACTTTTTTCTGTAGTGCTCAAGATTCAATAATTCCTGAAGTAGATTCTGTTTTTCTTCATAAATTAATTGATACTGCTAAATTATATTATCCCAGAATGGGAACGTTTAATCATAAAATAATTATCGCAAAAGATAATGTAAGAAAGAATCAGGTATCGTGGTACGATTTATTTACTTTCTCATTTTCTTACAGCCCTTCCGGTGCAACTACCATTGTGGCCCCTACCTTAACCGGTTATCAGTTCGGAATTTATTTTAATTTAGGTAATGTTTTATTTAAGCCGCATAATATAAAACAGGCTAAAGAAGAATTGGCTATTGCCAAACTGGATAAGAAAGAATATGATTTGAATATTGAAGCCGAAGTAAAAAGCCGATACTATAAATATATTGAACAACAAACAGTTTTGAAATTGCAAAATGATACCTATTTAGATCTGGAAAGTGTATTTAAACAAGTAAAGTATAAATTTGAGAAAGGGGAAGAAACTTTTGAAAACTATAATAAAGCTCTGGTAGCATCATCTAATCAAAAACAGTTTATCGTTGTTACTCAAAGCGCTATCATGG
>JAKAJX010000291.1 GCA_021824855.1 Bacteroidota bacterium
GTTCTGATATTTTTCCTTTTATTGAACTGTTAAACGCAGTTCCGGTAAATTTAGCATCTGTGCCAACACCCGGAATAAATGGATTATTGAATAGAATAGTATCTGCTTTTTGAACCGTTGTATTTACAGATGTTGCTATCGCTTCTAACGTATTTCCTTTAATTTTTGAGTCAATTATTTGTTTTGCCTTTTTCTCGTTTTTAACAATCGCCTCTATTTGTGGACGAAGAACTTGTGCCGGCGGAAGGCCCGGTTTAATAATAGAAGTAACCATTGCCACAATATACTTATCTCCAACGCGGAACGTTTGATCGGACACATCGCCTACATTATGTTCGTATGCCCAACGAATTATTTGCCTGCTAGAACCCAATCCCACAATATTAAAATCGTTTTCTTTTATTTCTCCGGAAGGGATGGCTTGTTTGCCAATTTTTGAAAGGTTTTCATCAAATTGTTGCTTATTTCTGCTTGTTGCTGCAAACTGAGAAGCTGCTGTATTGGCTGCTGCATCGGTTTCATTACTTACGTTAATTGGTTTTGCAAAATAGGCAATTTTATATGCCGGACTTGATCCTTTCTGACCCAACACTTCTACATAATGATACCCATAATCGGTTTTTATTACACCTTTTGAACCAACCGGTTTTTCAAAACTAAATTCATTAAATTCCGGAACCATTCTTGCGGTTGTAAAATAATTATACACTCCACCATTTGCCTTATTTCCATCATCAGAATATTTTAAACAAACCGAATCAAAGCTCTTTCCAGTTTTTAATTCCATTTCAACCGTATCCATTATCTTTCTTGCTGCACTATCTTCTCTAACCTGAACCAATGCTCCAGATTGTTGATCGGGTTGGTGTGTAGCAACTAAAATATGACGAACTTTTGCAGAATCGGGCATTTGTTTAACACCAATAAGTTTTGCCAATACATAACTATTACCATCTAAATAAGGTCCATAAATTCCGCCTATTGATAACTTAGTTATTGAATCAATACTTTTTTGCTTTATTTCTTTTTTACTAATATACCCATCATAAAAAGGAGATTCGGTTGTGTTTTTTGAAAAGAACTCCTTCATATTTGTGGCTGTAGCAAAATCGTTTCTTTGAGATTTAAGCTGATTAATTGTTGCCGCAGAATCTGCAGAACTGGCCGAAGCATCAAACGAAACAAAGGAAATGGTTCTTGTTTCTTCATCTCTTTTATATTCATTTTTATGTTTAGATGCATACGCCATAATTTCTTCATCGCTTACTTTAGCCATTGTATCACTAATTGTTGTGTAAGGCACATACACAAAGGAAACGCTGGAGACTTGATTATTATCTGATAATTGCTTTTCTGCCATCCACTTCGGAACGTACAACGCATGTTCTAAAAGGTTTTGGTATTTTTGTTGTTTTGCTTGTTGAACAGCCGGATTAATATATCCTTCTGTTATCATTTGTAATTGTTCGGTATTTTTAGACTTTTTAATTTGAGCCAACGCCGCTCTTAATTTCTCTATATCAAAAACACCTGTTTGAGGATCTGTAAATTCTCTTTTAAATGGCGAATTTTGCCCATATAAAATATCCGATAATTCTCTTTGTCCAATTACAATACCTAATTTACTGTATTCATCATCCATCACGGCATTAGTAACTTCTTGATTCCACAATTGAGTTATTAATTGTTCTCTATCTACGCCATTTCGGCTATACATAGAAATTTTTTGCTCAAATTCTGCTCGTTCTATTTTTTTTCCATTCACTTTTCCTAAAACAGTGTTGTTTGAGAAAATTCCTCCTCCCCTACGAACACCGTCTTGTAAAATAAAAGCAATTAAAGCAAGCGCAATTACACCAAATACAATCCACGCTCCTTTATCTCGAATTCGTTGAATAACAGACATACAATAGTTTTAGTAGTACAATATTTAAAAGATGGCAAATTTAGGGGAAACTATTAATAGAAAAAATTGTGGAAAATTATCTCAAATCCAATTGTTATAGATAATTCTTCTGTGGACATCTTTTATTTTGGTGATAGAAAAAAAGAGAGTAATAAAAAATCTTTCTTTTTTGTGGAACATAAATTAACATTCTTTCGTTAATAAGCTTTCTTTTCTGTTCGTTTTCCTTCTTTTCTTTCTTTTTTCTGTTAAAAGAAAAAGAATATGTTTTACTATTTTATCTATTCCTCATTTCTTTTTAAAAGAAATAACAAATTACTTAACGTTAATTAACTGTGTGTTTCCGGTGAACTATTATTTGGTAATAATTAAGTAAAATAAATAAACAGTGTTTATAAATAACCCATCTCTTTATATACACTGTATTATACGTATATTTCTTTTGTGAATTACTGTGTATAAGCCTTACATTATTAACTTTGCTTTATGTTAGTAATTTAGTTATCAAGAAATTAACAGGCATAATAATAGTATTGATTTTATATAAATAAGTATTATTAAAGAATACTACAACAGATATACACATGAACTTAAAAAATGGATTTTTAGATATACCAATAGATCCGCAGCTTGATATTTTTGAAGAAATAGCCAAATTAAAGAAAGAAAAAAAAGCCATTGTTTTGGCGCATTATTATCAAGAGCCGGATATTCAGGATATTGCCGATTATATTGGCGATAGTTTGGGTCTTGCTCAAAAAGCCGCTACTGCAGATGCAGAAATGATTGTTTTTGCGGGCGTTCATTTTATGGCAGAAACAGCAAAAATCTTAAATCCTACCAAAAAAGTAGTTCTTCCCGATTTAAATGCAGGATGTTCTTTAGCCGATAGTGCTCCTACCGATTTATTTGCCTCTTTTAAGGCAAAACATCCCAATCATGTCATTGTATCGTACATTAATTGCTCGGCCGAAATTAAAGCACTAAGCGATATTATTTGCACCTCAGGTAATGCCGAAAAAATTATTGAAAGCATTCCCGAAAAACAACCCATTCTTTTTGCTCCGGATAAAAATTTAGGAAGATATTTAAATAAAAAAACGGGAAGAAATATGTTATTATGGGATGGGGCTTGTATGGTTCACGAAATATTTAGTGTAGAAAAAATTGTAAAACTAAAAATACGGTATCCAAAAGCAAAAGTATTAGCGCATCCTGAGTGTGAAGAAGCTATTTTAAATATGGCAGATTTTATAGGCAGTACAACACAAATATTAAAATATTCGCAACAAGATAATAGTAAAGAGTATATTGTGGCAACGGAAACCGGAATTTTACACCAAATGCAGCAAAAAACGCCGCAAAAATTATTTATTCCGGCGCCGCCAAATAATAATTGTGCTTGTAATGATTGTCCTCACATGAAATTAAACACGCTCGAAAAAATATATTTATGTATGAAGTATGAACAACCGGAAATAAATATAAATGAAGCATTAAGAATTGCAGCAAAAAAACCAATAGATAAAATGATGGAAATAAGTAGAGCCGCAGGTTTAGTGATGTAAATAGTTAAAAAATAAATCCTAAAATCAAACAAACTAAAACAATAAAAGGAGCTGGAATTTTTGAAAAAACTAAAAGGATAAAAGTTAATAGAATAACAGAAATATCAATATAGCCAAGTATTTTTGGTTGCCAACTTTCGTGTAAAAGAATATCTTTTATTAAATATAAACTTGCACCGCCTAAAATACCCACCACAGCAGCATTAATACCTTCTAAAGAACGATAAATAGCGGCATATTTTTTAAGATTTTGCCAAACAGGAAAAAAGAATAAAACCAATAAAAGACTTGGCAAAAAAATACCAATAGATCCTAAAACAGAACCTAAAAAATGTAAAGCAAAATTATTTTCCGTACGCATTACCATTCCGCCCGTAAAAGAACCAATAGAAAAAACCGGACCTGGAATAGCACGAACCATTCCGGAACCTGTTAAAAAAGCATCTCTATTTATTCTTAATACTTCTCGTTTTTTTTCTAAAATATATTTTGTTTCCGGACGAACAACATATTGTTCATACATCATCGGAATTAAAACATCGCCGCCGCCAAAAACCAAACTTCCAAAACGATAAGAGTTTTCGAAAAGGTTGAACGCTTTTTTATTTGTCCAGTTTTCTCTTGTGGCTGTTTCTGATAAATATCCGGCAATACCAAACAAGGCAAGAAAAATTAAAAGATTTCCCCATTTTATTTGTTTTGGTTTTTCTTCTTTTTGAGGAATTCTTTTATTACTAAAATTGGTAACAAGACCAGACAAAAGCATTACTACCGGAAAAACCCAGGGTGTTTTAAATGCAAAAAATGTAACAAACGAAGCAACTAAAACAATAACCCGAGTAATAGTGTTATGAACCGCAATTTTAAATAAACGAAAAGTAGAAAAGGTAATAAAGCCAATAGCCATTGGTTTTATGAATTTAAAAGAGCCTACACGAATACCAAAATCATCAAAATAATCTAATAAAAAAGATAGTCCGCCCATAATAATACAAGCGGGAGTCATCCAAATAAGTAAAGTTAAAATAGCCAAATATATTCCACCACGCTTATACCCAATTAAGGTTAATGTTTGTGTAGAAGAAGCGCCCGGCAACATATTACAAAAGCTCATAAAATCCAACAGTTCTGCTTCTGAAATATCTTTTCTTTTTTGAACAAAGGTTTTCAACATCATACCAAAATGCACCTGCGGTCCGCCAAAGGCAGAAATGCTGTAGAGAAAAACGGCTTTTAAAAAAGGGATGTGACGATATATCGCCATGGGAACAATGTATAGGAAACAATAAAGGAAGGAAAAATTTTTGAATTAAGAAAATGTTATGATGAGTATATGCAAAAAAAGAGCAATTTTATACTATGAAAAAAATAACTTTTTTTATTATATTTTGGTATTTATTAAGCTCTTGTAATTCGGGATATTACAAGCATATAAAAGATTATACATTCAAATCAACCTCCGGACAACCCGATTATAGCAGCTTAAATTATTGGGCAGCACATCCCTTTAAAAAAAACACCTCGGATAGTGTTGCTAAACCACTTAGAAACGATTATGTTAAAGATTCTTCAGTAGATATATTTTTTATACACCCAACAACCTATACAAATAAAGAAAAACAATTTGGATGGAATGCCCCGGTTGATAATGACACCCTGAATGCAAAAACAGATTACACAACTATTTTATTTCAAGCCAGCGTATTTAATGCAGCGGGAAGAGTTTTTGCACCAAGATATAGACAAGCACACTTATCTGCCTATTATCCTCAAACAAAAAGCGATACACTAAATGCAATAGCAGCCTTTGATACAGCATATAACGATATTAAAACAGCCTTTGAATATTATTTAAAACACTGGAACAACGGAAGACCAATAATTATTGCTTCTCATAGCCAAGGAACAACTCACGCAAAAAGATTACTAAAAGAATATTTTGAAGGAAAACCGTTACAGCAAAAATTAGTTGTTGCTTATATTGTTGGTATGGTTATAGAACCAACCTATTTTTCTAAAATAAAGCCTTGTGAAAAACCAAATCAAACAGGATGTTTTTGCGGATGGAGAACATTTCAGGAAAACTATATTCCACCCTTTGTTCAAAAAGAAAAATTTACATCGGTTGTAACCAACCCAATAAGTTGGGATATAGATAAACCCCAAATTCTTAGAGCAGAAAACAAAGGAAGTATTTTATTAAACTTTAATAAATATTATTTCAAAGTTGCCGATGCAAAAATTGAACAAGGCGTATTATGGACAAGAAAACCGCACTTTGTTGGCAATGTTTTTTACAAAAGCAAAAACTTTCATATAGCCGATTACAACCTCTATTATTATAATATTAGAGAAAATGTAGAAGAACGAAAAAAGGCCTATTTTTTAAAATAAAAAGTCCTGCTAAAGAGCAGGACACAATGTAAACATACCCCCCAAATGAAAAATTATTGCTTTATAAATTTTATAGATTTAATAAACCCTTCTTCAAAAAAAGCATTTAATACATAATTACCTGAGCTTAAATCGCCCACATTAAAAGAAAGGTTTTGATAACCGGGATGAACGTTTGTTTCAAAAAGTTTGGCAATTTTTCCTTCTGTGCTAAATACTTTTAATTTTAAAGTAGTATTCTTAACACATTCCACCTCTAATAATAAAGAGTTGTTGTAGTTGGATTGTTGTAATTGACGAATTTGCATTGCTTTTGTTTTACCCAAAAGGAAATAACAGCATAGTATTGACAAAAAAATTTTATCAAAAGCTGCGTCCAAAAAAGAGAATAACAAAAGAGAAGATATAATAAAAACAGAATTGTTTAATAAACAAAACAAGCTTAACAGATTCTTGGCAACTGTTCACCAGTTAAATAGTTTACAAAACGCCTACCACCAATTCTGCTTTTTAAAATAACCTTACCTGCATTTTCCTCGGTTACTTCGCCAATAATTGCGGCACCCGTTCCATTAATATCTTTTTGTAAAAACAACAAAAACTCTGTTGCAATTTCTTTGGCAACAACCGCTATAAACAAACCCTCATTAGCTACATATAACGGATCGAGTCCTAACATTTCACAAGCCCCTTCAACCTGTTCGGAAATAGGAATTGATTTTTGATCAAGAGAAAAACCCAATTGTGTTAATTCTGCAATTTCGTTTAACACAGAGGCAACGCCACCTCGTGTTGGATCTCGAAGAAATTTTATATTGTTACCAAATTGTTCAATTAAAGAAAGAACAGTATGATTAAGGTTGGTGGTATCGCTTTCTATACTTGTTTCAAACTCCAAACCCTTTCTTAAACTCATAATAGCAATTCCATGCGATGCAACGGTTCCGCTTACCACAATAACATCTCCGGCTTTAATATTTTTATGATGAATATTTGCCTTCTGGTGAATAATTCCGATACCGGAAGTATTAATAAAAAGCTTATCCCCTTTTCCGCGTTCAACAACCTTTGTATCGCCGGTTACAATTTTAATATTTGCAGCATCAGCGGCATTTTTAATACTAACCAAAATACGCCAAAATTCATCCATCAAAAATCCTTCTTCAATGATAAAGCCGAGCGATAAATATTTTGCTTCGGCCCCACACATAGCCAAATCGTTTACAGTGCCGTTAATTGCTAAATCGCCAATATTTCCTCCCGGAAAAAAAATGGGCGAAACAACATAACTATCTGTACTAAAAGCCAGGTTTCCGGATAATTGAAAACTGGCACCATCGTGTTGTTGATTTAAGAAATCGTTTTTTAAAATATTAAATACACCGCTTTCTAATAATCGGTGTGTTAATAAACCGCCACTGCCATGCCCAAGGGTTATCATATCAAAATCAAATTTTGGCATGGGGCAATTAAGTTGCATTTGTATTTTTTCGTTCATAAAAAATTTTAAGAAATAACACTATTAGCATAGTGATAATATGCAGAACAGGCACCTTCGCTGCTTACCATTGGCGCACCTAATGGATGCTCGGGTTTACAATTATTGCCAAAGTTTGGGCATTGTTTTGGTTTTTTTAAACCCTTCATAATATCGCCACTGATACAATCTTTATTTTCTTCTGCAAGCGGAATTTGTATATTAAACTTTAATCTTGCATTAAAGTTTTTATACTTTTCGTTTACTTCATATCCGCTTTGTGGAATTGTACCAATACCTCGCCAAGTTCTATCGCTAATGGCAAAAACATCATAAATTGTTTTCATTGCAATTTGATTTCCCTCTCGTTGCACATAACGAGTATATTGATTTTCTACTTTATATTCTCCCTTTTCTAATTGTGTAATAGCCATTAATATTCCTTGCAATAAATCAACCGGCTCGAAACCGGTAATAACAATGGGACATTTGTATTTTTCTGCAACCGGATAATATTCTTCCATACCCATAATTGTACAAACATGTCCCGCAGCTAAGAAGGCATCAATTTTATTATCCCTATCGCTTAAAATAGCTTCCATTGCCGGAGGAACCAACACGTGTGAAGCCAAGATGCTATAATTATTAAGTTGAAGATGAGAAGCGTGAATAACACTTAATGCATTGGCCGGCGCTGTTGTTTCGAAGCCCACCGCAAAAAAAACGATTTGCTTATCGGGATTTTGTTTTGCCAATTGCACCGCCTCTAAGGGTGAATATAAAATTCTAATATCGGCACCTTGGGCTTTAGCTTCTAACAAACTTTTTTTACTTCCCGGAACGCGTAGCATATCGCCAAACGAACATAAAATTGTATTGGGCTGTTCGGATAGAAAAACGGCTTCGTCTATAACACTAACACTGGTAACACATACGGGGCAACCCGGACCATGAACCATTGTTATAGTTTTGGGCAGCATATCTAAAATACCATTTTTTACCAGGCTATGTGTTTGTCCGCCACAAATTTCCATTAATGTCCAAGGTTTTGTATTAATGAGATGAATTTGTTTAATTAATTCATCCACCAATTCGGGATTTCTATATTCTGTTATATACTTCATAATAATAGTATTAGTTGGTAGGAGTATCTAATTCTTCCACTTCGCCCATTTCTTTTAAATAGTTAAAAACTTTTTTGGCTTCTTCTTCATCAACTTTACTAATGGCAACGCCAACATGTACTAAAACAAAATCTCCAATGTTTGCTTCGGGCAGCATGCACAAGTTTACGTCTTTTGTAATACCACTAAACGAAACTTTAGCTGTTCTAAAAGTATCATCTAATTGGGCGGTTATTGAAATAATTTTTCCGGGAATTGCTAAACACATAGTTTGAGTTTTAAGATAAAACGGATAAATGATTTTTTATTTTAGATTCGAAATTGTTGTGTAAGGATTGGCTAATTTGATAGCAGGCTAATTGACCAAAGCCAATATTTTCGTCATTTGGACTTAATTGTTGGTGAAAAAATAAATGCCGTTTATGAGATAATTGTTCAATAATTAAATCGATTAATAACGCATTTTGAAAAACGCCGCCACTAAATGTTATCTTATCAATAAAAAAGTGGCTGCTTAATTGTGCAATAGATTTTGCAAGCGAATAAAAAACTTTCCAAGCCATTAAAGAAATATCTTCTTTTTGTTGCCAATCTTCCAAAAACTCGTGCATAAAAACATGCCAATCTAATTCGCCATTGTGCAATGGTAAAGAATAATAATCGTAGGGTTTGTAAGAGCAACTTCTTGCCAAAGCTTCCATTTGCATGGCACCTT
>JAKAJX010000159.1 GCA_021824855.1 Bacteroidota bacterium
CGTATGGTATGCAGTGGCAGCCAATCATTCCGATAATATTAATTTCTTCAGTACAGATTATAACGAAAGTTATACTACAACAATTCATCAAATTCATCCGCAACAAAGTTGGAAAAACTATGTGCTGGGTGTATTGCATATTTTAGAAGAAGAAAAAGTAAGTATTGGTGGATTTGATTGCGTTTTTGGAGGCAATTTACCCGTAGGTGCCGGCTTATCTTCTTCAGCAGCCGTTGAAGGTGGATTGTTATTTGCCTTAAATACTATTTTCAATATTGGATTAGATAGGGTAACTATGGCCAAAATTGCACAAAAAGCAGAACATAGCTATCCGGGTGTTAAATGTGGTATTATGGATCAGTTTGCCAATTTAAACGGACAAAAAGACCACGTTATATTATTAGATTGTGTAACGCTCGATTACCAACATTTTCCTTTACAATTAAATGAATATGCCATTTACCTAATTAATACAAAAGTGCATCATTCATTAGCCAGTGGCGAATACAATAAAAGAAGGCATGACTGTGAAGAAGGATTTGCCATATTAAAAGAAAAAATTGGCGGCGATATTCATTCTTGGCGACAAATTACTTCCGATCAAGTGATACTTCATCAATCTTATTTAACCGATAAGGTATTTGATAGAAGTTTATTTGTAACACAAGAAATACATCGTACACAAAAAGCAGGGAAGCTTTTGCAAGAAAATAATTTAAAAGAATTTGGTAAACTGATGTTTCAAACCCACGAAGGGCTAAGTAAGTTATATGAAGTAAGTTGTACTGAATTAGATTTTTTAGTAGAACAAGCAAAACATTTTACCGAAGTAATTGGTGCAAGAGTAATGGGCGGAGGATTTGGTGGCTGCACCATCAATATTATTGAAAAAGAAAAAGCAGATGCCGTTATTTCAACTATCACATCTGCCTATCAAAAACAATTTAATATTGTTCCGGAAGTATATCAGGTTGCAACAAGCAATGGCACTTACGAAATAACTTTATAAGCTAATTGCTGCTATAACACTTATTTCAACATTCACATTACGCGGTAATGTTTTTACGGCTACTGTTTCTCGTGCAGGATAATCGCCACTAAAATAAGAGCCGTACACCTCGTTTACTGCAGCAAATAAATCCATATCGCTTAAAAAAATAGTTGTTTTAACAATATGGCTAAAATTTAATTGAGCTTCGGTTAAAACTGCTGCTATATTTTTCATTACCTGATGTGTTTCATCTGATATAGAGCTATTTACCAATTGATTGGTTTCTGGATTTATAGCTATTTGTCCGCTAACAAAAAGCATATTTCCTGCTTTCACTGCCTGGCTATATGGACCAATTGGAGCAGGTGCATTATTGGTTTTAATAATTTCTTTCAACATAATTATTCGTATTTATTTAGCAAATAACTGCATTTCCTTCAACACTCCAACCTAAATTTGCAGCTAAATTTTACAAAATAGTGGCTATTATTTTAAATATTGATACTGCAACAGAATATGCATCGGTTTGCTTATCGGATGGCAATAATATTTTAGCCATTGAAGAAAATTTTGAACAAAAAAATCATGCAGCATTTTTACAACCTGCCATCAAAAAAATACAAACCGCACTTCAATTTCAATTATCTTCCTTACAAGCTATTGCAGTAACTGCAGGTCCGGGAAGTTACACCGGATTAAGAGTTGGCTTGGCTTCTGCTAAAGGATTATGTTATGCCTTAAATAAACCATTACTATTAATTAATACTTTACAGGTAATGGCACATTCTTTAGCTAAAAATTACCACACCGATAAAACCAACAACTTACTGCTTTGCCCTTTAATTGATGCCCGAAGAATGGAAGTATTTACCGCATTATATAATAAACACCTTGAGCCCATTATTAACCCATCAGCAATTATTGTAGATGAGAGTTTTTTGAAAGAAGAATTAAAAGAAAATACCATTATTATGGGTGGCAGCGGAAGTAAAAAGATGTTGCAACTTATTACGCATGAAAATATTATTTTTTCCACCACCGTGCATAATGCAACAGACCTTGCAGCAATTGCTACTCAACAATTTGAAAATAAACAGTTTACAAATTTAGCTTATAGCGAACCTTATTACTTAAAAGAATTTTATACTGCTAAAAAAATCTAATTAAGAAAAATTTAAAAATAATTTGAAAATTTAAAAATAATTTTATATAACTTTAACTTGTTATTTATTATTTCACCCCCATAATCAGTTAAGACAGATGAACCATCCTTTAACATCGCTTACCCTAAACAATGGTAAGTCCACCGTGAAGATTAATTATCTTCAAACAAAAAAAGCAGCTCTTATTCTAAGAGCATTGAATCACAAGCTTCGCCATCAAATGTTAAAGCTATTAGATGACAACAAAAAAATGACCGTAACTGAAATTTACGTTAAGTTACGTTTAGAGCAATCGGTTGCATCACAACATTTAGCAATCTTACGCCGCGCTGGAATTGTTACTACCGTAAGAGATGGTAAATTTATTTATTATTCTCCCAATTATCCACGCATTGCCGAGGTAATGAAATTTGCAGCAGATTTGGTTGAATAGAAATAGAAAGCTGAATTCTCCCCAAGATAAATGCCTGCCTCGTAGCAGGCATTTTTTATAGCAAAATGCAAAGCAAA
Source organism: Bacteroidota bacterium (assembly GCA_021824855.1). Taxonomy (GTDB): domain Bacteria; phylum Bacteroidota; class Bacteroidia; order Chitinophagales; family Chitinophagaceae; genus JAKAJX01. Next base: position 2,665 of record JAKAJX010000159.1, read on the forward strand.
AACTACCTTCTATTATATTTGCCAAAAAATTATTGCATGTTTATACAACAATTATATACAGGATGTATTAGTGAAGCTGCTTATTATATAGAAAGCAATGGTATTGCTGCGGTTATAGATCCGCTAAGAGATATTGATGAATATCTTCAATTAGCTAATGAACGAAAAGCAACCATACAGTATATTTTTGAAACACATTTTCATGCCGATTTTATAAGTGGTCACTTAGATTTAGCGGCTGCAACAGGTGCAACTATTGTGTACGGACCAAATACTACTTGTAATTTTCCAATTCATATTGCAAAAGACAATGAAACTTTTTCTTTAGGAAATATTGCCATTAAAGTACTTCATACACCCGGACATACATTAGAAAGCAGTTGCTATTTACTAATAGATGAAAACGGAAATGATTACGCCATTTTTACCGGTGATACATTATTTGTGAATGATGTTGGCCGACCAGACCTTGCCCAGAAAGCTGAAGTACTAACCATGAATGATTTGGCTGCAATGTTATACGATAGCTTACAATCGAAAATTATTCCTTTAGCCGATAACATTATTTTATACCCCGCACATGGAGCCGGTAGTAGTTGTGGAAAAAATATAGGTACTGAAACCTTCAGCACTATTGGCGAACAAAAACAAACCAACTATGCTTTACAGCCTCAAACAAAAGAAGCATTTATTGAAGCCGTAACCGATGGTTTACCTAAACCTCCTCAATATTTTCCAATCAACGCAAAAATTAATAAAGAAGGATATACAAGTTTAGCTACTGTTTTAGATAAAAGCTTACAACCTTTATCGGTAGAGCAAGTAAAAACTTTATCGAAAAATGAAGATATTATTCTATTAGATACCAGAAATGCTGCAACATTTGTTCAAGGATTTTTACCCGATTCAATTTTTATTGGATTAGAAGGAAGATTTGCAGAATGGGCCGGCAGCTTATTATCTTTTCATAAAAAAATAATATTAATTACAGAAATTGGTAAAGAAAAAGAAAGCATTGTTCGCTTAACAAGAGTTGGGTTTGAAAATATTAAAGGCTATTTAAATGGAAGTTTTGAAGCATGGAAAAATGCCGGTGAAAAAATTGACATGCTTATTAATGTTGAACCGGATGAATTAGCAATGGATATTCCTTTCGATCCAAATCTTGTTATTGTTGATGTAAGAAAAGAAACAGAATATGCAGATGGACATATTCAGCAAGCTATCAACATTCCTTTAATAGATTTAGCAGACCCTGCTAATATGGCTAATTTAGAAGACAACCATAATATTTATGTACACTGTGCCGGTGGCTATAGAAGTGTTATTGCTCTATCGCTAATAAAACAACAAGGCATACATAATGTACGCAATATTGAAGGTGGCTGGAAAAAAATTATTGAAATAAAAGACGCATTTAAAATTGAAAAAAGTAAAGAAGTTCTAAATTAACTCAAAGAAAATAATAAGTTCTTGAATTATTTAAGCCGATGTTATAATTAAACGATTGTGCTTTTCAGGAATAAATTCATGCTTCCATCTATTGTGGCTCCATAAATAATTGGAGGGAATTTTTCTTACAGCTTTTTCAACAGCTTCGGCATATAATTTAGTTAATACACCATCGGCATATTTTCTGGGTTCTGTAGTAATTATTTCAAAATCTATTTTATAATATCCTCTTTTAACTTTATAAAAGTTAGAAAAAACAAATGCTGTATTATTTCTTTTAGCTCCTTTTTCAGGACCACTAATAAAAGGGGTTAACTTATTTAAAAATGTTATCCAATATGCTTTATTGGGATTGGAAGGAGCCTGATCTGCCGCCAAACCCAAAGCATACCTGTTTTTTACATATACATGAAACTTGTTTCCAAATTCGGTTGCAGGAACCAAAATGGTGTTGTACCTACTTCTCAAATTGTACACTATTTTACTAAAAGCTTTATTGGCAAGCGGCATGTACACTCCAACAAATGGGTATTTACAATATTTGGCAATTCCTAAATTAATTATTTCCCAATTAAAAAAATGACCCGCCATTAATTGAACATTTATTCCACTATCGTATAAACTATTTACCACTTCCATGTTAGAGGAAAATCTCTGCGATAATTCTTTATCAGAAATAGAAATCAGCTTAATCATTTCTAAAAAAGTATCTATAAAATTGTGATAAAACTCTTTTGCAATTGCTACATGCTCTTGCTTAGTTTTTTCCGGAAATGCAATAGCCAAATTTTGTAGCACCAACTTTTTTCGATAGCCAACAAGGTAATACACAATTAGGTAAATGCCATCGGCAATAAAATACATTATTCTCCATGGAATTAAAGAAATTACATAAAAAATGGGATAAATGATATAGTACATTGCAATAGTTTAAAGAATAATATTTTGTAATAAAGTACTTTTCGATAAATGATCGGTATTGTAATGCAAGCCACGACTTTCTTTTCTAAATTCTGCTGCTTTAACAATTAAATAAGCAACGGTAATTAAATTTCTTAATTCGCATAATTGCGGTGATACTTTTGTAGAACGATATAATTCTTCTGTTTCTTCATACAATAAATCTAACCGTTTCATAGCTCTTGATAAACGTACATCGGTTCTAACAATGCCTACATAATCGCTCATTACTTGCTGCAATTCTTTTACGCTCTGTGTAATTAAAATCATTTCCTTGGGATCGCTTGTTCCTTTTGCATTCCAATCGGGTATGGTGGCAGCTCTCTCTTTAAAATCGTTGGCAGTAGTTAATTCATTAAATAGCTTAACCGAATCTACATAAGCTCTGTTCGAAAAAACCATTGCTTCTAATAAACTATTACTGGCTAAGCGGTTAGCTCCGTGTAAACCGGTACTGGCGCACTCGCCACAAGCATATACATTTTTAATAGATGTTCTGCCAAATTCATCGGTTTTTATACCACCGCAACTATAATGTGCAGCCGGTGCAACCGGTATCATTTGCTGGGTAACATCAATTCCAATGCTTAAGCATTTTTCGTATATGTTGGGAAAATGATAAATAAATGCTTCTTTGCCAATATGCGTGCAATCTAAAAACACATGCTCTGTACCGGTGCGTTTCATTTCGCTATCAATAGCACGTGCAACAATATCACGAGGAGCTAAATCTTTTCTGGCATCATATTTTTCCATAAAAGCTTCTCCTTTTTTGTTTCTTAAAATACCGCCATCGCCACGCACTGCTTCGGTAATTAAAAAAGAAGGAGATATTCCGGGCTCATACAAAGCTGTAGGATGAAACTGAATAAATTCCATATTTTCAATTCTTCCTTTAGCACGATACAGCATAGCAATTCCATCGCCGGTAGCAATTTTTGGATTGGTAGTAGCTCTATAAGCTTGTCCGCAACCACCAGTAGCAAGCAGTGTTATGGTAGAAAGAATTTTTTCAATTTTATTGGTTGTTAAGTTCAAAGCATATACACCATAACCTGTAATATCTTGTGTAGATTTTGTAACCAGAAATCCGAGATGATGTTGTGTAATAATATCTATAACGAAACAGTGATGAATAATTTCAATATTTTTAGTATCCTTTACTTTTTCTAATAAAGCCCGTTCCATTTCTCTTCCCGTAACATCTTTATGATGCAAAATTCTAAATTCGCTATGCCCACCTTCTTTTCCTAATACATATTCGCCACTGGCATTTTTATCGAAAATAGCTCCATATTCTATAATTTCCTTAATTCGTTCGGGCCCTTCTTTCACTACGGTTTCTACTATCTTTTCATTACATAAACCATCGCCTGCAATTAATGTATCTTCTATATGTTTGGCATAGCTATCATTTACTGCATCCCAAACTCCGGCAATACCACCTTGTGCATATTTTGTATTGGTTTCATCTGCTTCGGTTTTTGTAATTACCATTATTTTTTTATCGGGATACTGATTGGCAATTTTCAATGCATAAGTCAATCCTGCAATTCCGCTACCTACAATTAAAAAATCTGTTTGCATATTCCTTACTCCTCAAAAAAATTTAAATTTTGTTCGTGTTTAAAAAAAATGAACGCTGCAGTTAAAGTATGATATTGTACTGTTTAATTTATGGGCTCTACCCATGCACCGCTTTCTTTTAATAAATTAATTAATTCGGTTACTGCAATGCTGCTATCAATATTTCGTTTCATTATTTCTTTGCCTTTGTATAAAGTAATTTTTCCAACTCCACTGCCTACATAACCAAAATCTGCATCAGCCATTTCACCGGGTCCATTTACAATACAGCCCATAATTGCAATTTTTAAACCTTTTAAATGGTTGGTAACATTTCTAATTTTTGCTGTGGTTTCTTGTAATTCAAATAATGTTCTTCCGCAACTTGGACAAGAAATATATTCTGTTTTAGAAATTCGTGTTCGAGTAGCTTGTAAAATACTGAAAGCCGTATTATTAATAAATTGTTCTGTTGTTTGATTTTGCAAATAAGTTCGGCCGGTTGAAGATTGACTATTATGCTGTAAAAGTTGATAGCTGTTTTGCTTCATTCCAAAACAAACTCCATCGCCAAAACCATCTAACAATAAAGCACCTGCTTCGGTTGCATAATGAATTAAATGCTCATCGGCTGTTGCAGCATTGCTATCAATAATAAGTATCACCGGATTTTTTATAGCACGTTGTTGCAACTCAATAAACATTCTTCTTACAGCTTGCATTGCATTTTTTCTCTCGCTACTTAAACACAAAACAACTGAAGTATCATTGGCTAATTCATCTAAATAAGTAAAATCATTGATGGTTGTTGCATCACTAAAACAATCAAGCATCACAAAATTTAATTCATTACTTTTTGCTTCTGCTTCTATAAAACCATTTGCATCAAAAATGGGAAAGTATTTGCTTTTATCTTCGGCCAAAGCCCACGCCGCCGGATAACAAATAACTTTTAGAGTGCCAGGTAAGGCAAAATTCAATACTTGATGACCGGTAAAAATATAATCGGCGGCAGTATCGCCAATATGCCATTTATCGGTAACAGCATTATATTGATACCCTATACTTTCTAATGTAGATGGCGTAATTGTATTTATTTTACTTAAATCGGCAACAACAACGGGCACCTGATTTTTACCAATATTATTTATTGCAAAAGTTGCTCGCTTATGAAAATTAAATGGCGAATATGTGATGGTTTCAATTTTGGGTATTGCAGCAATAGTACTTATTTGTGTAGTACCCGAATATCGTTTTACTAAATCTTTACAAACCGGAATTTCAAATTCAGGATCTTCGGTTAATGATACACGAATGGTATCTCCAATACCATCTTCCAACAAAGTGCCAATACCCGCAGCACTTTTTACTCTTCCATCTTCACCATCACCGGCTTCTGTAACACCTAAATGCAAGGCATAACATTCTTGAAACTCTTCAAACATTTTATTAATCAATAACCTGTATGCTTGTACCATCACTTGCGGATTACTTGCTTTCATACTTAATACAATGTTATGATAGTTTTCATCTCTTGCAATTCGCAGAAACTCCATTGCACTTTCCACCATTCCCATTGGTGTATCGCCATAACGACTCATAATTCTATCGCTCAAAGAACCATGATTGGTTCCAATACGCATGGCTGTTCCGTATTCTTTACAAATTTTAATTAATGGTGTAAACCTGTTCCGTATTCTTTCAATTTCTTCAACATATTCTGCATTGGTATATTCTATTTGCTGAAACTTTTTTTTATCAATATAATTACCCGGATTTATTCTTACTTTTTCAATAATTCGTGCCGCCATTTCGGCTGCATTGGGTGTAAAATGAATATCTGCAATTAAGGGAATAGTATATCCGCGTTTGTGCAATTCGGCTTTTATATTTTGTAAATTTTCTGCCTCTTTAATTGATGGAGCTGTAATACGTACCATTTCGGCACCGGCTTCAATACACCGAATAGTTTGCTCTACTGTTGCAAGCGTATTCAATGTATCGGTGGTAGTCATGGTTTGAATACGAATAGGATGTAAATTACCCAGTAATAAATTACCAATTTTAACTTCTTTCGTTGGTAATCTATTATATTCTGTTAACGAATTACAATATAACTGCATACAATTTTTTATGTTTGAGCGTAACAAATGTCATCAAAAAAATCAACTATTGTTACAGATTTTATTAAACGCCCAACCCTGCATTTTGTTTAGTTATCAAAGGTATCTGCCTAACTACTTTCGAGAAACCAAAAATAGACGGAAAGAATTAGGTAAGAAGTAATTTTTTAAACTTTTCCAACTCGGCAATTTCAGCAGCAGTAATTGATTGGTGGGCATTGTATTTTGTTTGAAGAAAAAGTACCCGTTTATGTTGCGGATATTTTGCAAGAATTTCATTAATAATTGTTGCAACTGAATTGTTTACAGAAGCTACCGGTGCAATTTCGGGTATAAGAGATTTTTCTCTGGTAGGCATTTTTAAAATAGTTGCTTCCAACGTTGCCAAC
>JAKAJX010000186.1 GCA_021824855.1 Bacteroidota bacterium
GTAAATACAGCTAAAGCCATTCCTATCATCATTATCCATTTTCGGCCAATTTTATCGCTTAATGAAGCAAAAACTACAAAGAATGGAGTAGCAAATAAAATAGCCCATATAAGAATTGTACGAGATTGATCAAAATCAACTTTACAAACCGTTTCAATAAAAGATTGAGCATAAAATTGTCCGGTATACCAAACTACACCCTGCCCCATCGTGGCACCAAATAGTGCTAATAAAACCATTTTTAAATTTGCTTTGTGGCCAAAGCTTTCTTTTAATGGATTGATTGATGTTTTTCCTTCTGTTTTTAATTTCGCATACATTGGTGATTCTTTCATCTTTAGTCGGATATAAATTGAAATAATTACCAATACAAGAGAAACTAAGAAAGGAATTCTCCATCCCCAATCATTAAATTTAGCAATCGATTTTTCAGGGTCTGCATCTAAACTATGACGTACCAACAAAATAACACCCAGCGAAATAAATAATCCTAAGGTTGCAGTAGTTTGAATCCAAGAAGTAAAATAGCCTCTTCTCTTGGCAGGAGCGTGTTCGGCTACATAGGTTGCGGCACCTCCATATTCTCCACCCAATGCTAAACCCTGAATTAAGCGTAGTAATAATACTATTAAGGGTGCTGCAAATCCCCAACTTTCGTAATTTGGAATAAGACCAATTGCAAACGTTGATCCGCCCATTAAAATTAAGGTTAATAAAAAAGTGTATTTACGGCCTACTAAATCGCCTAATCTTCCAAATACTAAGGCGCCAAAAGGGCGAACAATAAATCCGGCTGCAAATGTAGCTAAGGTGGATAGTAAGGCTGCTGTAGGATTTCCTTTAGGGAAAAACTGACTGGCAATAACTGTGGCAAGACTTCCGAAAATATAAAAATCGTACCATTCAATTAAAGTTCCTAACGATGATGCTCCTATTACTTTCCAGATACCTTTTGTTTCTGAATTATTCATGTGGCAAGTTTTGGTTGTTATTAAAATTAATATTTTAGAAGGAGAAAGTAGATACAAACAATATTCTGGTATTAGTTACACTATTGGTGTTGCCGGTAACTTTTGCATCGGTACCTGCTGTTCCATAAGCTGCCGAAGTAATTTCAATTTCGGTTCCAAACTTAAATTTACCCGATACAATTTCTAATCTGGGTGCAATTCTTAATACATTATCAATCGATGCAGCTTTGGGTGCTACACTTCTGGTATACGCTACGCTGGTAATTGCTCCGGCATCGGTAGCTCCATTATTTTTGGTATATCCAAAGAAGAAGCCGGGTACAATGGTTTTTCCGGTACCTGCTACTTCGAACCAATAAGAATTAACATGAATGGGTTTATAAGTAATATTTGGAGCATCGCCATAAGCAAGATATCCTCCTATCATTAATTGATCGAAAGTATTTTCGCCCGAAACAAATTCGCCTTTTACTATTACATCTTTGGTAGTTAATTTGGCATAAGTTTCAAAAGTAAAGCTGTTTACTTTTTCGTTTGTTGATACATAGGTAGAAGCTCCTGGTGCAGATTGTACCTTTAAAGCAGGTCGTAAACTTTTAAAATCAAATGCTGCTCCCATTAATAACGAATTGCTTCTATATTGTACTTGTGCATGCATATTGGGAATAACGGCATTATTAGCATACAACTGGCTTACAGACGGAGCTCCTAAAGCAATATTGGTACTTGAACCGGCGCTTGAAAATGCTTCTGTTTCGGAAACTGCAGCCAAAATAAGGTTAAAACCACTTCCTAAATTTTGGGTTAATCTAATTTGTGGATTACGCGAAAATGGTTGAAATGGAATACCGGTATTAAAGCTTACCACTCCGGGGAAACATTCGGTTACAAATAATGGATGCCAATATTGTCCAAATGCTAATTGCGTATTTTTCCAATCTAATTTTGCATAAGCATGGCGTAACCGAAATGCGTTTTCGTTGCCATTCGCATTACCAAAAAATTCGCCCTCGAAAATGCCGGATGTTTTAGCTCCAAAAGCATTCGGTCCGGTAATAGTACCTGTTAAGCGAGATGTGATAGAAAGCATAGTAACAGAAGGAGCTGCGTTGATATCATTTCCATTTATATCGTTGGCAACATTGGTAGGGTATAATAATAGTTCTCCTTGATTAGCCGGGCGAGCGGAAATAACTTGTCGCGAATCGTAAAAAACATCGTTTCGTAAAAATCCGGAGAATTTAATTCCCCATGTTGGGGTTTCTGTTTTTTTATCGGTACTTGTATTTTGTGCATTTGTTGTTTGATAAATAAAAGCAAATGCAATTAGGGGTAGTGCAAATTTTTTCATAGCAAGCGTTTTGTTTGATTATTCTCCCTCGAACCTAATAATATTTGCTACAAAAATTTGCTTGCATGGTATAGATACGGTAAGTATATAGTTATTTTAGCGAAATAAAAATTGAAAAAAGACTTGTTTTATTGACTTTTTAATCGCTCCCATTTAATCATCATATATTTATCACCTAATTCTGTTATCATCATTCCGGAGTTTTTTAAATTCGCTGCATTGGCCATAAATGCTGATAGTTCTGTAAGAGTAAGCACTTTATAAGTTGGATGATAATCATAATTTTCCGGTGCTTTTATTTTATATTTTTTAACCCAGTTTATTACGCTAACATGGCTAACGCCTAATATGCGTTCAATTTCTCTGTACGTTACACCTTCAATATGTAGTTGGAGAGCTTTTATTACATAATAAGGATCGATACTTTTTCCTTCTTTTTCTACTGTAAAATAATAACTGCATTTTTTGCAATAGAAACGTTGCCGTTCTTTTACAATACCACTTTTGGTAATTTCATCGCTTTTGCAGCGAGGGCAAAATTTAATTTTCATACACAGCAAAAAGTTAGTTATATACTAAATTAGCAATAATATATTAAATTAGCAAAGTATACCATTTTATTATTGATAGTTTAAAAAATCTGGCTTTACTTCGAGTAGCCTAAAATAATGATTGCCATGTCTTACCCATATCAAATTAAAAGCTACGAACAGTATCAAAAAGATTATCAACGCAGTATCGAAGATCCTGCTGATTTTTGGAGCGAGATTGCCCAACACTTTACTTGGAAAAAAAAGTGGCATACTACTTTAAATTGGAACTTTAAAGAACCCAAGGTTGAATGGTTTAAAGGTGCTAAACTGAATATAACAGAAAATTGCTTGGACCGGTTTCTTGAAAAAAGTGGCGATATTCCTGCAATAATTTGGGAGCCGAATGATCCTGAAGAACATCATCGCATACTTACTTATAAAAAATTATACGAGAAAGTTTGTCAATTTGCACATGTATTAAAAAATAATGGAATAAAAAAAGGCGATAGAGTTTGCATTTATATGGGAATGATTCCCGAATTGGCTATTGCTGTTTTAGCATGTGCAAGAATTGGGGCAATTCATTCTGTAATTTTTGGTGGATTTTCTGCTCAAAGTATATCAGATAGGTTATTTGATGCCCAAGCAGAATTTATAGTTACTTGCGATGGTGCTTATCGAGGACAAAAAGATATTCCGCTTAAAAGCGTTATTGATGATGCATTAATTGGCAATAGAACTGTAAAAAAAGTAATTGTTTCAACACGTACCAGAACCGCAGTTTCTATGATTAAGGGTAGAGATGTTTGGTGGGAAGATGAAATTAAAAAGGTTGAAACAATGGGACTAACAGATTTTCCGGCAGAAGAAATGGATGCAGAAGACCCTTTATTTATTTTATACACTTCAGGTTCTACCGGTAAACCTAAAGGGGTAGTACATAGTTGTGCAGGTTATATGATTTATGCCAATTATACTTTTATTAATGTATTTCAATATCAACCGGGTGATATTCATTTTTGCACTGCCGATATTGGTTGGATTACAGGGCATAGCTATATTTTATATGGTCCATTAAGTGCCGGTGCTACAACTTTAATGTTCGAAGGGGTTCCCACTTGGCCCGATGCCGGCAGATTTTGGGATATTGTTGACAAATACAGAGTAAATATTTTATATACAGCACCTACCGCAATTAGAAGTTTAATGGGATTTGGTTTAGGTCCGGTTCATGGCCACGATTTAAGTAGTTTGAAAGTATTAGGTACAGTAGGTGAGCCTATTAATGAGGAAGCATGGCATTGGTACAACGAGCATATTGGAAAGAAAAAATGCCCTATTGTTGATACATGGTGGCAAACAGAAACAGGAGGTATTTTAATATCTAATCTGGCAGGTATAACTCCTGCAAAAGCCAGTTGGGCTACACTTCCATTGCCGGGTGTACAACCAATTTTGGTAGATGATCAAGGCCATGAAATTGTAGAAAAAGAAGATGGATTATACAAAGGAAATCTTTGTATAAAACACCCTTGGCCGGCTACTATCCGAACCACTTATGGCGATCATGAAAGATGCCGAACCAACTATTTTGCTACTTACGAGAATTTATATTTTACCGGAGATGGTGCATTAAAAGACGAGAATGGGTTTTATAGAATTACTGGTCGCGTAGATGATGTATTGAATGTTAGTGGGCACAGAATAGGAACCGCCGAAGTTGAAAACGCTATTAATATGCATTCGGGTGTGGTAGAAAGTGCTGTAGTTGGGTATCCACACGATATAAAAGGGCAAGGTATTTACGCTTATGTTATTTATCAAGGCTCTCATCAGCAAAATTCACATGGCACTGCCGATTTAATTAGAAAAGATATTTTACAAACTGTAACAAGAATTATAGGGGCAATTGCTAAACCCGATAAGATTCAGTTTGTAAGTGGATTGCCTAAAACAAGAAGTGGAAAAATTATGCGTAGAATTTTAAGAAAAATAGCAGAAGGAGAAATTGACAATTTAGGCGATACAACTACCTTACTCGACCCCAACGTTGTGGATGAAATTAAAAATGGAAAACTATAAAATGCTATCTTCTAAACAGGTAATTTATTACAAATAAAATTGTGAAAGATGGTGTTGCAAACTGCATAAGTTTATAGCATCTTTACATAATGGATAATGAAAAATATAAAATTGTTCAAATTATCGATACACTTGAACCGGGTGGTGCAGAACGAGTGTTAATTACCATAGCTAATATTTTATTTTCGAAAGGGCATCAGGTTGCAGTGATTACTACTTTGCATGAAGGGAAATTAGCTAATCAACTTTGCAAAGGAATAACACTGAAAGTATTAAACAGAAAATCGAAATGGAATTTAGCCGATATGAAAAAACTAATTGAATGGTGTCAATCATTCGATATTATTCATGTTCATTCTACCCATAATTTGCGTTATCTTTTTCTAGCTTCCATCATTTTTGGATTACATAAAAAAATATTTTTTCATCATCATTTTGGAAATATTGAAATAGATCAATCTGTACAATGGACCGAAAAATGGATTTTGCCTAAAACAATTGTTATTGCTGTATCAAGAAAAATTTATGAATGGACGATTGATAAAATAAAAATGAATAAACAACATGTTTATTTACTTCCCAATATTGTACAAAAACAATTATCGGGTTTTGGCTTGCATCAACAATCAAGCGAATTACAAATAGTTTTGGTTGCCAATTTTAGAGCTGCAAAAAATATTGAGTTTGCAGTTGATTTAATGCATCATCTAATTCAACAACAGAAAGCACATTTAACCATTGTAGGACAAGTTGCCGATGAAAATTATTGTAATAATATTAAATCAAAAATTGAAGAACTATCTTTAACCAATTATATTACCATTGTTCATAACTGCACCAACGTTAGTGCAATATTACATCAGTTCGATATAGCCATTCATACTGCCACTTCGGAAAGTGGTCCATTGGTTTTAATTGAATACATGGCAGCCGGTTTACCTTTTCTTACATACAAAACAGGCGAAGTTGTGTATCAAATAGAAAATGATTTAAGCGAATGTGTTATTGATGAATTTGAAATAAGTGCTTGGATACGTCAAATTAATCGTTTGCTGCAAATGAATAGAGATGATTTCTATAATAAATTGCAACATGAATACACAAGCCTATATTCGGAAGATGCCTATTATAAAGCATTGATAGCCATTTATTCAGCCACCTAAAAATTTTATGCGTAATAAATACTTATCAGCAATAGAAATGATGGTTGAATTAATTTTTCTTTAAAGCTATTTTATACAATATCAATCCCATCAAAGCAAAAAAGCCAAAACCTAGCAGATAAAAACCTGTTTCGCCTATAGTTGCCGATAAAGCATGTTCTATGCTCAGTTTTTGTAAAAAGGAATTTATACTATCGCTTGCCGATAAAAATGCAACTACCACACCAGCTACAGCACCGCCTGCAACTAAGCCTGTTGCATATAAATTTCCATTACCCAAATCTTCTTCTTCAAGTTCTTGACCTTTGGCTTTTTTTCTCCAATCAACCAATCCTCTAATAGCACCACCAATAAAAATTGGAAATGTGGTGCTTAAGGGTAAATAGATACCAATTGCAAAACTCAGTGCATTAATGCCGCAAAGTTCCATTACTATAGCAATAGCGGCACCAACCAATACAAATTGCCAATCGAGGTTAAATGATAAAATCCCTTTCACTAATGTTGCCATTAATGTACCCTGTGGAGCAGGATATTTATCGGTACCAATTGCATGATGAATACCTTGTGCTAACATGTCTTGCGTAGGTTTATCTAATACCTGAACAGTTGCACCAATAGCCAATGATGAAACTATTACACCAACAAATAAGGCAATTTGTTGGTATTTTGGAGTAGCACCTACCAAATAACCTGTTTTTAAATCTTGTGAAGTTGCTCCGGCATTGGCTGCGGCAATGCAAATCATTCCGCCTACTACTAATGCCATTGGTTCGTATATTTTTCCTGTCCATCCAACGGCAATAAACACCAAACAGGTTCCCATTAAAGTTGCAATCGTCATTCCACTAATGGGGTTATTAGAAGAGCCAATTAAACCAACAATTCTAGAAGAAACCGTTACAAAAAATGCTCCGAAAACAACTACTAAAATGCCTAAAATTAGTTTGCTGAAAATAGAATTTCCTGGAACTTGAGGAAGTAAGGTCATTAATAAAATCAAAGCAATACTGCCAATTCCAACAATTTTAATAGATAAATCTTTTTCGGTTCGTAAAGTAACAGTTGATTCCGCAGAGTTATTTTTTAAAGAGCCAATACTTCCTTTAAAAGAAGAAATGATAGTTGGTATGGTTTTAAATAAAGTAATAAATCCGCCGGCGGCTACAGCACCTGCTCCAATTTGTCGAATATATGCTCGATAAATTGCAATAGAATAGTCGCCAAAACTATGTGTTACCGCATTCCAATTACCCGGACCGCCATTTTTATCAATTGCGTTTAAGTAACCTAATTTTACTAATTGTTGAGCAATAATATCTGCGGGCACTACCGAAGCCAACAGTGGTGTAAATACAAACCAGCTTAATACACTTCCGGCAACTAAAATACCACCAATTTTAGGACCAATAATATATCCAACTCCCATGTATTCTGGTGTAATTTCTCCACTAATTTTTGCCGAAGGGAAAAATTTATTAGCCTGTTTGGTCATAAATTCAGGCGTTTCGGCAATTACATGAAATATTTTTTGTAGTAAAGCATATAAAAATGCGAAACCCAATCCCTGAAAGGCTGTTTTAGAAAAATCGCCTCCTTTTTCTCCGGCTTTTAAAACGCTTCCGCAAGCAGTTCCTTCGGGATAAGGCAATACGCCATGTTCTTTTACAATTAAAGATCGGCGTAAAGGAATCATCATTAATGTGCCTAAAATACCGCCAAAAATAGAGAGAGTTAAAATAGTAAAATAGTTAAAAAAGTTGGCATACGACGGATCGCTTAAAAATAAAAATCCGGGTAAAGTAAATACTACACCTGCCGCAATACTTTCGCCGGCAGAGCCTGTTGTTTGAATAATATTATTTTCGAGAATAGTTGTTTTTAAAAATTTTCTCCCAAGTGTAATGGCTATAACTGCAATTGGGATGGAAGCAGAAACCGTTAATCCTGCTTTTAGTGCAAGATATACGGTAGCAGCACCAAAAATAATTCCGAATAAACTTCCAAATAAAATAGATTTTACTGTAAGTTCTTTAACAGAAGATTCGGGGGCAATAAAGGGTTTGAAGATTTTTTTATCGGACATGGCAGCAATTTTTTACAAGATAACTTGATGAAATTTAGTTGCAAAAATATTTTCAGAACTATTTTCTAATATCTTTAAAATTCTAAATTCACATTTATGAATGATAACACCGAAACGATTGTAAAGCCAAAAATGCCCAAAGCTGTTCCATTTATTATTGGAAATGAAGCAGCAGAAAGGTTTAGTTTTTATGGAATACGCTCTATTTTAGCAACTTTTTTGGTTGCTCAATTTTTTAATCCAACACATAATCCTTCGCTTACTGCAATAGCTGAGGCACAAAGCAATGAACAAACGCACATATTTGTTTCTTTGGCTTATATAATGCCTTTATTAGGAGGTATTATAGCAGATTGGTTTTTAGGCAAATACCTTGTAATATTTTATGTATCTATATTGTATTCAATTGGTAATTTAATACTTGCATTATCTACGCATAACTTAAATTTATTTACAGTTGGGTTGGTGGTAATTGCTGTTTCTGCAGGTGGAATTAAATCTTGCGTATCTGCCAATGTAGGAGATCAATTCGATAAATCTAATCAAAGCTTAATGAGCAAAGTATATGGCTGGTTTTATTTTAGTATTAACGCCGGTTCTGTTTTTTCTACCATGCTCATTCCAATTTTATATAATAAATATGGGGCACCTATTGCATTTGGATTGCCCGGTATTTTAATGTGTTTGGCAACAATTATATTTTGGTCGGGAAGAAAAAAATATGTTAGAGTTCCGCCATCCGGAGTAAAAAAAGAAAACTTCTTTTTTATTACCATTACTTTTATTGCAAAATCTTTTTCGAACAGAAACGGAAAAACTGTTTGGGAAGCCACAGCTGAAAAATATTCGGCAGAAGCTATTGATGGTGTACGTGCAGTATATAGAGTTTTAATGGTGTTTGCATTTATTCCAATTTTTTGGGCTATGTGGGATCAAAACC
>JAKAJX010000047.1 GCA_021824855.1 Bacteroidota bacterium
TAATACCCTCCTTATCAAGCCTCTTCTTTGGAGGGGTTTGGGGAGGCTTTTAACGCAATTACAATACAACCAATCATTGCTGCCAATAATAACATACTTATTGCTTCAAAAGGCAAAACAAATCCATGTTCTGTTGTACTTAACATTTGAGTACCTATTTCAGAAACATTGGCATTTACAGCAGTGGTAGTATTGGGATGAAATTCGTTTAAACTTATTACTCTAAACATAAAAGCAAAACCTGCTAATACAGATAGTATAGAAAAAACCTTTCTGCCGGTAATAGCTTTGGGCATTTGTTCGCCTGCTTTTTGGGTAAGAAATATAGAAAATATAATTAACACAACTATCCCTCCTACATACACAATTATCTGAACTGCTGCAATAAAATTCATATCCATCCAAAAATACAATCCGGCAATGCCTACTAAAGAAAATAATAACCAAATAGAGGAGCGAAAAATTTTTCGGGTGGTAACCGATAAAATTCCTGTCAACAAAATAAATGTTGAGATACAATAAAATATAATAGCTGATGCACTCATTCTTCTATGCCCTCCTTAATTTTTGATCCGGGTTTATTTAACCTTTTAATTAAATGATTTCTATTAAATACACTATGCTCAAAAGTATTGGCCATTTTTATAGCATCGGTTGGACAAGCCTCTACACATAAGCCACACATGGTACACAATTCTAAATGATAAATATGCTGATCAATTGCTTTTTTCTTTTTTCCTTCCGGTGTAATATCAAATTTGCTGATAATTTTGATAGAGCCATTAGGACAAGCAATTTCGCAAGAAGAACAACCGGTACAAGTATGCTCATTATTAGCATCATGCGGCATAATAACTTCGCCTCTAAACCTTTCGGCTAATTGTAAACTTTTTCTGTTTTCGGGATATTCTTCGGTTAATATTTCTTTATGATGCGTAAAATAATAACCGGTAAGTTTCATACCGGTAAGCAACGATTTTGTTGCTTTATAAATATCCAAAAAATATTCTTTTAAAAACATCGTATTATATTAATCAAGTTTTATGTTACCAACATTATTTTACTATCATCATTGTTGCGTCGCACACTTGTACTGCATATCGCTAATCAACACTAAACAAATGCATCTTACTAAAAATACCAACCCATAATTGCCATTACACTCATCAACAATAAATTAAACATACTAATTGGCAATAAATATTTCCATTCTAAATTCAATAATTGATCAACACGCAATCTTGGGAAAGTCCACCTAAACCACATAATTAAAAATATCAGAAAACCTGTTTTCCCAAAAAACCAAAAGGAAGATGGAATATAATCCATTATATGATTAAATGCTACCCAATGCCCAATATGAAAAGGCATCCATCCGCCTAAAAATAAAGTAGCGCCAATGGCACATACAATAAAAATATTAATATACTCGGCCAAGAAAAATAGGGCAAACTTCATTCCGCCATATTCTGTATGAAAACCCGCTGTTAATTCGCTTTCTGCTTCTGCTAAATCAAATGGAGCTCTATTGGTTTCGGCAGTTGACGCAATGATAAAAATAACAAATGCAATAATTGCAGGAATATGGCCTTTAAAAATCCACCAACCATTTTCTTGCGAAGCAACAATATCTGAAATTTTTAAACTGCCGGTTAATACAATAATTGTTAAGATAGATAAGCCTGCAGATAGCTCGTAACTTACTATTTGTGCCCCACTTAGCATGGCACCTAATAAAGAATATTTGTTTCCACTACTCCATCCTGCCATTAATACTCCAATTACAGAAAGTGAGGATATTGCTGTAACATATAATACACCAATATTAATATCCCATATTTGAAAATTTTTAGCAAAAGAAATTGGAGCAAGAATTAACATTGCTACAATTATTACAACAAAAGGAGCTAAGTTAAATAACAGTTTATCGGCATTATCGGGCGTTAATGCTTCTTTCATAATTAGTTTAAGCGTATCGGCAGAGGTTTGAAAAATACCTTTGGGTCCCAACCTATTAGGACCTAATCGCAATTGCATTACTGCTGCAACTTTACGTTCCATCCAAACTAAAACCAATCCTAAAAAAGCAAATAAGCCAATAGCCGCAACGCCTACCAGAACAAATTCAACTAACAATGCAAATGTTGCAGGCAAATGACTGTTAAGCCATTCGTGAATAAAATTTGTTATACCTTCTAAACTAAACATCTTTTACGTTATAAGTTTTATGTTTTAGGTTCTAAGTATCATTATAAGAAGATGCGTTTTCACTCACTACTTATAACTTATTACTTACAACAATTGCTATCTATCAATATCCGGAATCACTAAATCTAATGTACCCATTGCCGCAATCAAATCCCCAATTTTATGCCCACGTACCATGTGATCTAATGCACTTAAATTAGAAAAACCCGGAGAACGATATTTAATTCTATAAGGTTGTGCTGCACCTTCACTTACAATATATACACCTAATTCACCACGTGCAGTTTCTACTCGTTGATAAAATTCTCCCTTAGGTAATTTAATCACTGCTTTTGTTTTTGCCTGAAAATTTCCATCGGGAATAACATCAATTAATTGTTCAATGATTTTAATACTTTGATGCATTTCTTGTATACGAATCATGTATCGAGCAAAAGAATCGCCTTCGGTTTGTAATACTTCATCAAATTCAACCTTATCATATACATCATAAGGAGCAATTTTTCTTATATCGGAAGCAACGCCACTTCCTCTTGCAACCGGCCCTGTACAACCATACGAAACAGCATCTTGAGCAGATAAATAACCAATGCCTTTCATTCTATTTTGAAAAATAATATTTCCTGTTACCAACTCATCGTATTCATGAATTTTCGCTTTGTATTGCTGAATAAATGCTTTTACTTTTTTCTGAAAATCGGGATGCAAATCAACCATTACTCCACCCGGCACCATATAGTTCATCGTTAATCTGGCACCGCAAGTTTCTTCCATAATTTCATTAATCTTTTCTCTTTCGCGAAAAGCATGAAAGAAGGGAGTAAAAGCTCCTAAATCCATTGCCATTGCACCCCACCATAATTCATGTGAAGCAATACGTGTTAATTCATCCATAATTACCCTAATATATTGTGCACGTTGCGGCACTTCGAGTTGCAATGCTTTCTCAACACATAAAGCACAGGCATGATTATTAATATGTGCAGATAAATAATCCATTCTGCTGGTTACATAAATAAACTGACGGTAAGATAAACTTTCTGTCATTTTTTCAATTGAACGATGTATGTAACCGAGATGAGGTTCTACTTTTTTAATAATTTCTCCATTTAAGGTTATTACCAAATGTAGTACACCATGTGTAGCAGGATGTTGCGGACCCAAATTAATTATCAAATCGCCTTCGGTGGTTGTGCCTACTTCTTCAAACATATTAGAGCTTTATCATGTTAATAGGATCTTCGTAATTTTTTCTTAGCGGATAACCTATCCAATCATCGGGCAGAATTAATTTTCTTAAATCGGGATGATGTAAAAAATTAACTCCAAACATTTCAAACACTTCTCTTTCATGAAATTCGGCTGTTCGCCAAATATCGGATACGGTTTCTATAAATGGATTAATACTATCTAACTTAATTTTTATTACTATATTATGCCGATAGGTTGTGGAAGTAAGATGATACACCATTGTAAGATGTGTTTTCCAATCAACACAGGTTAAGCAAAATAAGTAATCAAATTGCAATTCGGCAGATGCATGTAACTGTTGTGCAAATAATTTCCAATCCTCGGCAGCAACCAATACTTGTAACCATTCTCCCGTTTCTTCAAAAGAAACAGTAGGTAAAATGGTTAGTATTTGTATTTTCAGTTCTTCTTTGGTCATTTTATTCTAATACAATTATTTATTGAGAAAGAGGTGATGAATCGCGTAACTGATCTCTAGTTAACCCTGCTTTTATTTTTCCTTGTAAAGCAATTAATGCATGCAATAAAGCTTCTGGTCTAGGAGGGCAACCAGGAATATATACATCCACCGGTATAACATGATCTGCACCTTTAACCACCGAATAGGTATTATAAAAAAATGGGCCACCACTTATGGCACAAGCACCCATGGCAATTACATATTTTGGATCGGCCATTTGATCGTATAATCTTTTTAAAACCGGGGCCATTTTATTAACAATAGTTCCTGCAATAATAATTACGTCGGCTTGTCGAGGCGTGGCTCTGGCTACTTCAAAACCAAAACGAGAGAAATCGTATTTTGCTCCGGCTACATGCATCATTTCTATTCCGCAACAACTGGTTGCAAAAGTTAATGGCCATAATGAGTTGGAACGAGCCCAATTAATTACATCATCTAAGGTACTTACCAAGAAGTTGGCACCCGGAGCCTCATGCACTTGTCCCGGAAAATCTGTAGCCTGAATTATATTAGTATTTACATCCATTTTAATGCTCCTTTTTTATGTGCATATAAAAACCCCATAAATAAAATGAAAAAGAAAATCACTATTTCAACTAAGGCCATGATACCCACTTTTTTTACTACTACAGCCCATGGATACATGAACACCAATTCTACATCGAAGATGAGAAATATCAATGCAAATAAATAATATCCTACATTAAATTGATTCCATGGAGAACCTGTAGAAGGAATGCCACATTCATAAGGCTGACCTTTTTGAGCGTTTTTAGATCCTTTTACAAATAATAATGCGATTGAAATACCGCCACCGGCAAAGGCAATTCCTGCAAAAATTAAAACAAGTAAAGATGCTGCACCCATAATAATTACGTTGACACTCAAAAATAACAAGTATATCAAAAAGAAAAATTATTTCTTATCAGGTATTATTCAGAAAAATAAACTATAACCTATTTTTAAGTTTATTGGTTGTTGTAAAAACCCGAGCCGATTAGAAAACCGGCTCGGTTGTTTTATTACCAAAGATGAGAAAATACCATTTATTCTACTGCAGCTTGTGCGGCAGCTAATCTTGCAATAGGCACTCGGAAAGGAGAACAGCTTACATAGTTCATACCAATTCTATGACAGAATTTTACGCTCTCTGCATCACCACCATGTTCGCCGCAAATACCTACTTTTAATTTAGGTTTTGTTTTACGTCCACGTTCTGTTCCGTCTTTAATTAATTCTCCTACGCCTTCTTGATCTATTGTTTGAAAAGGATCATCGTGCAATATTTTTTGATCCATATAGTTAGGTAAAAATCCACCTACATCATCTCTACTAAAACCAAAGCTCATTTGTGTTAAATCGTTTGTACCAAAACTAAAGAAATCCGCTACCTGAGCCATTTTATCTGCTAATAATGCAGCTCGTGGAATTTCTATCATTGTTCCATACATATATGGAATACTTTTTACTTTCATTTTAGCACAAACTTCTGCATAAACCCTATCTACAATTATTTTTTGATGAGTTAATTCATTAACCGTACAAGTTACCGGTACCATTATTTCGGCAAAAGCTTTTTTACCCGATTTAACTAATTCGGCAGTTGCTTCTAATATTGCCCTGATTTGCATTTCGGTTATTTCGGGATAACTTACTCCTAACCGAACACCTCTATGCCCTAACATCGGATTATTTTCGTGTAAAGCCAATACGCGTCTGCGTAAAACACCCATACTAATTCCTAATTCTTTACTTAATAAACGAAGTTTTTCTACATCATGCGGAACAAATTCATGTAATGGTGGATCGAGTAAACGAATAGTTACAGGATGACCTTTCATTACATTCATGGTGTCTTTAATATCTTTTTTCACAAACACAAATAAATCATTTAATGCTTTTCTGCGTTCCACTTCGGTTTTACTCATAATCATTTTACGCAATAAGAAAAGTGGTTGTTCGCTTCCTTCTCCGTAAAACATGTGTTCTGTGCGGAACAGTCCAATACCTTCGGCACCAAATGCTAATGCTTGTGCTGCATCTTGTGGTGTTTCTGCATTGGCTCTAACACCTAATACTTTAATTTTATCTACTAAAAGCATTAAGTTTTTGTACGATTTATTTTTATTAAGGTCAATAGCAACCAATGGCATATCGCCTTCGTAAACAGTACCTTTAGTTCCATTTAAAGTGATAGTATCGCCTTCTTTAATTACTGTACCATCTTTTGCTTTAAATGTTTTAGATTCTGCATGAATTTCAATATCGTTACAACCAACAATACAACATTTACCCCAACCTCTGGCCACTAAAGCGGCATGAGAGGTCATTCCTCCTTTTGTGGTTAAAATAGCTTGCGATTTATGCATTCCATCTACATCTTCGGGCGAAGTTTCTTCTCTAACTAAAATTACTTTTTCGCCTTTTGATGCCCATTCTACTGCTTCTGCAGAAGAAAAAACCACACGACCTTTTGCACCACCCGGACCAGCAGGTAATCCTTTTGCAATAGCTTTTGTAACTGCTTCAACTTTTGGATCGAGCATGGGCAATAATAATTCTACTAACTGATTAGGTGCAACCCTTTTAATAGCTGTTTTGGCATCAATTAATTTTTCGGCAAACATTTCTGTTGCCATTCTTACAGCAGCAACTCCATTGCGTTTTCCCACACGACATTGCAACATGTAGAGCTTTCCTTTTTCAATGGTAAACTCTATGTCTTGCATATCTTTATAATGTTTCTCTAATCTATTTTGAATATCGTTGAGTTCTTTATATGCCTTAGGCATAAATTTTTCGAGTGTAACTAAGTTTCTGCTATGATCGTTTTTAGAATATTCGTTAATTGGTGCCGGAGTTCTAATACCTGCCACCACATCTTCCCCCTGAGCATTCACTAAATATTCTCCATAAAATTTATTTTCGCCATTGCCCGGATTTCTGGTAAATGCAACGCCGGTAGCACTATCATCGCCCATATTTCCAAATACCATTGCCTGGACATTTACGGCTGTTCCCCAATCGTCGGGAATTTTTTCAATTCGGCGATATTCAATGGCTCTTTTACCATTCCAACTACCAAAAACGCCACCAATACCTCCCCATAATTGTTCATACGGATCTTCGGGGAATGGTTTTCCTAATACTTTTTTTACGGTAGCTTTAAATTCTTTTACTAAAGTTTTTAATTCCGGAACAGTAAGTTCTGTATCGGAAGTATATCCTTTTTTATGTTTTAGATCTTCTAATTTTTCGTCTAATACTTTTCTAATTCCTTTTCCGTTTTTAGGTTCTATTCCTGCAGCTTTTTCCATTACCACATCGGCATACATCATCACTAATCTACGATAAGCATCATACGCAAATCTTTCATCGTTCGACTGTTTAATTAAGCCTGCAATAGTATCATCATTCAAACCAATATCTAATACGGTATCCATCATACCGGGCATACTTCTTCTGGCACCGGAGCGAACAGATAACAATAAAGGATTGGCAGTATCTCCAAATTTTTTGCCTGTAATTTTTTCTACTTCCTTCAATGCTAATTCTACCTGATTTTTTAATACGGTTGGATAAGTATGCTTATGATCGTAATAATACGTGCATACTTCCGTTGAGATGGTAAAACCCGGAGGAACCGGTAAGCGAAGTTTAGGATGCCCTGCCATTTCAGCAAGATTAGCACCTTTACCACCTAATAAATTTTTCATTGATTCGTTGCCGTCGGCTTTGCCAGCTCCGAAAAAGTAAACATATTTTTTTGAAGCAATCTTTTTTGTTGACATAACAATAATTTGATGCGCCAAAATTATAGTGGTATAACAGTGATTGATATGACATTTGTCATAAATCGAATTGTTATTTATCAGCCCATTACTTTTAAACTTAATGTTTCAAAAAGATAGTATTATGTATTAGTTGCCATTACAGGCATAGAAAGCAGCGAAATAAAAACACGCATCCACAAAAGAGTTTTATTTTTTCAGTAGAAGTAATACTATTCACTTATTCCAAATTCTGTCTCAACCATTTTTCCATTTCATCGTAACTCATTTCTTTGCGTTTGGCATAATCTTCTAATTGATCTTTCGAAATTTTACCAACACCAAAATATTGACTTTGCGGATGCGAAAAATACCAACCGCAAACACTTGCTGCAGGATACATGGCCAAACTTTCTGTTAATTGAATACCCGTATTCTCGCTAACTTTTAGCAGGTTAAATAATTGATATTTTTCTGTATGATCGGGACAGGCAGGATAGCCGGGTGCCGGACGAATGCCGCTATATTTTTCTTTAATTAAATCATCACTATTTAATTGTTCATTTTTTGCATATCCCCAAAAATCTTTACGAACTTTTAAATGTAGCCACTCGGCAAATGCTTCTGCTAATCTATCGGCAAGTGCTTGCAGCATTATTTTGTTATAATCATCATGATTTGCTTCAAATTTTTTAATATGCGCTTCTATTCCATGAATTGAAACAGCAAATGCTCCTATAAAATCGGGTGAACTATTTACCGAATTATCTACTGAATATGGTTTAATAAAATCTGCTAAACTTAAATTAGGTTGGTTTTTTGCTTTTTGTATTTGCTGACGTAGAAAATTAAGTTGTACAGTTTCTTTTTCATTTTTTACAATTACTTCATCGCCATTACTTGCTGCTTCCCAAAAGCCCAAAACCCCTTTAGGTTGTAACCATTTTTCTTCGCTTATGGTATTTAATAAAACAATAGCATCGTTATATAGTTTAGTGGCTTCGGCACCAATAATTTCATCGCTCAGTATTTGAGGAAAATTACCATGCATTTCCCATGCAATAAAACGGTTTCCAATCAATATATTCCTTCAATTCGTGTATCGAAACATCGGTGATGACTTTTATTCCGGTAAAAGAGGGAATAGTTGGATGATAATTATTCCAATCAATTGTTACTTTATTTTGCTTTGCAGCTTGATACGAAATATAATTTTTACTACTTTTTTTATTATCAAATCCTTCTTTTAGTTTAAAATATTCGGTATCAATATTTTTTAAGAACTGATTTTTTTGCTCTTTATTAAGCAAGGAGCTAACAACAGTTACACTTCTTGATACATCT